>JAILBN010000086.1 GCA_024680915.1 Treponemataceae bacterium
TGGACGCTGATTTTAAGCCGGAGTACCTTGACTGGGTCGCGGAAAAACGGGGCGAAGACTACTATCTTAAAATGATGGTCGCATGGTATTTTGCGACCGCGCTCGCCAAGCAGTATGACGCGACGCTCCCGCTTATAGAAATCCGCCGTTTGGAGCCGTGGACGCATAACAAAGCGATTCAGAAAGCGGTGGAAAGCTTCCGTGTCACGGATGAACACAAGGCGTATTTACGGACTCTCCGTGTTTGAGGCGTGGCAGTAGCACCCAAAATCCTTATAATCAATTCTTTACTTTTTTATCGAATATTGTTATATTTCTATGGAAGGTGTTTTTATCCACTTTTGATATGAGCCGCTTTGTTTCGGCTTGCATCGTGAACAAAGTTACAGGAGTTTCACATGATTAAGACAGTAAAAGATGTTGATCTTAAAGGCAAACGCATTATCATGCGCGTTGATTTTAACGTACCTATGAAGGACGGTGTCGTTCAGGATGATACACGTATTCAGGCCGCTCTTCCTACAATCAAATACATCATCGAGCAGAATCCCCGTTCTCTCGTACTTATGAGTCATCTTGGAGATCCCAAGAAGGATGTTAAGAAGGCTCAGGAAAAGGCAGAGAAAGCCGGAAAAACATGGACAGATGCAGACGCAGAGAAATTCATCAACGGTAAGAACCGCATGAAGCCTGTAGTTGAATATTTCGCAAAGGTTCTCGGCAAGGATGTAACTTTCCTTCCTGACGCACTCGGACAGAAGGCTGCCATCGACGCTCTTCCGGAGGGTGCTGTTGCTATGCTTGAGAACACACGCTTCCACAAGGAAGAGACAAGCAAGGATGACGCAGAGCGCGCTACAATGGCAAAAGAGCTTGCCACATACGGCGATATTTTCGTAAACGACGCTTTCGGAACAGCTCACCGCGACCATGCTTCAACAGCATCTATCGCTAAGTTCATGAAGGTTAACGTTGGCGGCTTCCTCATGGAGAAAGAGGTTAAATACATAGAGCCTATGGTTACGAACCCTGCCAAGCCAATGACAGCTATCATCGGTGGTGCTAAGGTTTCTTCAAAGATCGCAGTTCTTGAGAGCCTCCTTAAGAATGCCTCCACACTTATTATCGGTGGTGGTATGGCCTATACCTTCCTCAAGGCTCAGGGACATACAATCGGAAAGTCTCTTGTTGAGGACGATTTCATCGGTACAGCAAAAGACCTTCTCTCAAAGGCCGCTGAGAAGAAGGTAAAGATTCTTCTTCCTGTAGACCACGTCGCAGCCGCAGAGTTTGCTGATAAGGATCCTGTAGCCGTTGATGCCATCGACCTTCCTGACAACCTTATGGGTATGGATGTTGGTCCTAAGACTGTAGCTCTCTATAAGGAAGCTATCATGGCTTCAAAGTCAATCGTATGGAACGGACCTGTAGGAGTTTTTGAATTCGAGAATTTCGCTAAGGGAACAGCAGAGGTCGCTCACCTTGTTGCAGAGGCAACAGGTAATGGTGCAATGAGCGTCGTCGGCGGTGGTGACTCAGTAGCAGCTGTGAACAAGTTCAATCTTGCTTCCAAGATGAGCCATGTTTCAACTGGTGGTGGAGCTTCACTTGAGTTCCTCGAGGGTAAAACTTTACCGGGTATCGCTGTTCTTGAGACAAAATAAATAGTTGATTTTTCCGCCCTTCGTGCGGATAATCAGTTTTGTAGACTGCCTTTTCTGGACAAAAACTTCAGAAAGGCAGTTTTTTTTTATATTTTGGATTTTTTTTCTTAAAAAAGAATCCATATCTTGTAAATATTATATAAAAAGTGATAAATAGCACTGGTATTCCTATGGGTTTCGAGTTATACTAGGATATGTTGATGAATCAACGAACACTGTGCAGAAAGGAGTGCATATAATTTATGAACAGAGTAGAACTTGTTAATGCTATTGCAGAAGAAACAAAACTCACAAAAAAAGATGCCGAGGCTGCTGTAAAGGCATTCATGGGTGCTGTATCAAAAGAGCTTTCAAAGGGTGGTACAGTTCAGTTAATCGGATTTGGTACTTTCTCAGTAGGAGAGCGTGCTGAAAGAACAGGTCGTAACCCTAAAACAGGTGCAACAATCAAGATTCCTTCTTCCAAGACACCTAAATTCAAGGCTGGAAAGGCTCTTAAAGATCTTTGCAACTAATTATCAAGCACGATTTTAAGGATCTCTGTAGCTAATTGATTGTGCAGAGTAAAAACTCTGCCACTGAATTATTCAGCTTACTAAATGCCGTCGGATTTTTCCGACGGTTTTTTTTGTCCGGATTTATCCCTTTTATGTCCAGTCACTGTTCTTTTGCAGGGATTCCAAGTAAAAAAAAGGTCTGATATTTCCTTCCGGAAGATATCAGTCCATCTTATATAGGCTTTTTAAGCCTATCTGAGCTTCTTGTAGCCGTATACAGCTGTTTCTCCCAGTTCTTCCTCAATGCGGAGGAGCTGGTTGTATTTTGCCATACGGTCTGTGCGGCTCATAGAACCTGTCTTGATCTGTCCGGAATTTGTGGCGACCGCGATATCTGCGATCGTTGTATCCTCAGTCTCACCGGAGCGGTGTGAGGTTACGGTGGTGTATCCATGGCGGTGAGCCATTTCGATAGCCTCCAGAGTCTCTGTCAGTGAACCGATCTGGTTTACCTTGATAAGGATTGAGTTTCCTGCTCCCATCTTGATTCCCTTCTCAAGGAACTTGACGTTAGTTACGAAAAGGTCATCTCCTACCAACTGGCAGCGGTCTCCGATTTTCGCGGTAAGCTTCTTCCAGCCTTCCCAGTCGTTCTCATCAAGACCGTCCTCAATGGAATCGATCGGGTACTTTGTGATGAGCTCCTCAAGGTAGGCGATCTGCTCATCGTCAGAAAGCTTCTTTCCGTTAGGATCTTTTTTTGTTCCGTTTGAAAGCTGCTTGTAATCATAGAAGAACTTTCCGTTCTCTTCTACGCTGAACTCACTGGCAGCGCAGTCCATGGCGATCTTCACATCCTCGCCTGGTTTGTAACCTGCATCTTTGATAGCCTGTACGATTGAGTCCAATGCGTCGTTGATACCGTCGAATTTAGGAGCGAAGCCTCCTTCGTCACCCACAGCCGTTGAAAGTCCGCGGCCTTTGAGAAGCTTTGCCAGTGCGTGGAAAACCTCTGCACCCATGCGGATAGCTTCTTTTTCTGTGCTTGCGCCCACAGGACGGATCATGAACTCCTGGAAAGCGATAGGTGCGTCAGAGTGGGCACCACCGTTGATGATATTCATCATCGGAACAGGAAGCACGTGAGCGTTTGCTCCACCGATATAGCGGTAAAGAGGAATGTTCAGGGCTTTTGCTGCGGCCTGGGCTGTGGCAAGAGAAACACCAAGGATTGCGTTCGCTCCAAGTTTGCTCTTTGTCGCGGTGCCGTCCAAAGCCAGCATCTTCAGGTCCACTGCTCTCTGGTCAAATACGTTGTCTCCCTTAAGAGCCGGTGCGATAATCTTGTTTACGTTATCTACAGCTTTAAGAACACCCTTTCCGCCGTAGCGTTTTTTGTCTCCGTCGCGAAGCTCAAGAGCCTCGTTCTCACCTGTTGAAGCTCCTGATGGAACAGCTGCCCTTCCAAGCACTCCGTTCTCAAGAATAACATCTACTTCAACAGTAGGATTTCCTCGTGAATCAATGATTTCACGTCCGATAATTTTGTCAATAGCAAGACAATTCATCATTTTTATACCCCCAAAAATGAGAAAATCTGCCAGCCTGCTTGTGCAGACCGGCAGACTTCATAAAACTGATTGTGGCTAATAAGTTAGCGTTTGCTAACCTGTAAATAATAATTTATATGTTTTTTTGTGTCAATAGAGTTTTTTTTATACATTTCTTTATTGTAAAATATACCGAAAAATGCTAGTTTATAGACAAGCTTGTAAGACGGTTACAAGAAATAACTGATTGTGGCTGATAAGTATATTTCTTGCAGTTTCCGTTTTCAAAAGTTTGGTAAGGAAACCTCCGTTTTTTTCTGGGGTTTATGAAATCAATTTTTTTGGAGTAATAAATGACCTACACTGCAGAAGTAGAGCATATGTGTCCTCTCGCTAAAGGCGCATATCATGGACCTGCACCCATTCCGGAAGAAGGAAAGTGGGTTCAGGCTAAGGAAGTTAAAGACATCTCCGGTTTCACACATGGTATCGGTTGGTGTGCACCTCAGCAGGGCTGTTGTAAGCTGACGCTCAATGTGAAGAACGGCATCATAGAGGAAGCTCTCGTAGAGACTCTCGGCTGTTCTGGTATGACTCATTCAGCGGCAATGGCTTCTGAAATTCTCATCGGAAAAACAATAATAGAAGCTCTTAATACTGACTTGGTCTGCGATGCTATCAACACAGCTATGCGTGAGCTTTTCCTCCAGATCGTATATGGACGCACTCAGTCCGCATATTCAGAAGATGGTCTTAAAGTCGGCGCTTCTCTTGAAGACCTCGGAAAGGGACTTCGCTCCCAGGTTGGAACCATGTTCTCCACGAAGCTCAAGGGTCCCCGCTACCTGGAAATGGCAGAAGGCTATGTGGAGAAGGTTGCTGTGGATGAGGACGGCGCCATCATCGGCTATAAGTTCCTTAACTTCGGAAAGATGATGGAGTTCATCAAGAAGGGTGATGATCCTGCAGCTGCAATGGAGAAAGCCCGTGGTTCATACGGACGCACTACAGAAGAGCAGGGCGCCGTAAAACTCATCGATCCACGCAAGGAATAAGGTACGGAGGAATAGAAAATGGCAGAAAAAATCACATTTGAAAACTACGACGGCCGTATCGCAAAAATCACGAAAGCTCTTAATGAGAACGGCATCAAGTCTATAGAAGAAGCTAAGGAAATCTGCGACAAGGCAGGTATCAATCCTTACAAGACTGTTGAAGAAACTCAGCCAATCTGCTTTGAGAACGCAAAGTGGGCCTATGTTTGTGGTGCCGCCATCGCAATCAAGAAAGGCTGCAAGAACGCTGCCGACGCCGCTGAGGCTATCGGTATCGGACTCCAGTCCTTCTGTATCCCTGGCTCTGTAGCTGAGGACAGAAAGGTTGGTCTCGGCCATGGAAACCTGGCTGCCCGTCTTCTCCGCGAGGAGACACAGTGCTTCGCCTTCCTGGCTGGACATGAGTCCTTCGCTGCCGCTGAAGGTGCTATCAAAATCGCACAGAAGGCTGACAAGGTACGTAAGCAGCCTCTCCGCGTTATCCTTAACGGTCTTGGAAAGGATGCCGCACAGATCATTAGCCGCATCAACGGCTTCACATACGTTCAGACAAAGTTTGACTATTTCACTGGCAAGCTTGAGATCGTGAAGAAGATTCCTTATTCCAAGGGTGAGCGCGCAAAGGTAAACTGCTACGGTGCTGACGATGTCCGCGAGGGTGTCGCTATCATGTGGCACGAGAATGTAGATGTCTCCATCACAGGAAACTCCACCAACCCGACCCGCTTCCAGCATCCTGTCGCAGGTACCTACAAGAAGGAACGCCTCGAGGCCGGTAAGAAATACTTCTCAGTTGCTTCCGGTGGTGGTACAGGCCGTACCCTTCACCCGGACAACATGGCAGCAGGTCCTGCATCCTATGGTATGACAGATACAATGGGACGTATGCACTCTGACGCTCAGTTCGCAGGTTCTTCTTCAGTTCCTGCCCACGTTGAGATGATGGGCTTCCTGGGAATCGGTAACAACCCAATGGTTGGTGCCACAGTCGCCATCGCCGTCGACGTCGCAACGGCTTTATCAAAATAAAGACGTTACGACTCGATAAGCTGTGCAGCTTGTCTGCGCAGCGTCTGGACCTTGCGACAGCCCTTACGAAGTAGGGTGGAGCAACTCGATAAGCTGCTCAGCTTGTCTGAGCAGCGTCCCGCGCTGTGTCTCGCACAGAAACCGCTGTTTTTAGGAATGGCGGTTTTTTTTGTCTCCATCGGCTTGACTTGTGACTGGAAACTGCAGCCGGCAGCTTTTCAAAAAAACTACACAATATTTGAAATTTCCAGACGATTTTATTTGTATTTTATTGAAAAAAATTATATTTTATACAATATGAGTCAACGTCTCTTAGAATTACTTGCGGATTCCTTCTGGAAGATTCTTCTACCGGGTCTTACCATGACTATTCCGCTTACATTGATATCCTTCTCTATATCGCTGATAATAGCCATTCTGACAGCCTTGGTCCAATATTCCCGGGTGAAGATACTGAAGGATCTGGCCAGGTTTTATATATGGGTTGTAAGGGGAACACCCATCCTGGTTCAGCTTTATGTAGTTTTTTACGGTCTTCCCCGGTTGGGCATCATGCTGGAGCCTTTCCCCGCGGCCGTAATTGTCTTTTCACTGAATGAAGGCGCCTATTCTGCCGAGACCATGAGAGCCGCCCTGGAGTCTATCCCCAAGG
>JAILBN010000088.1 GCA_024680915.1 Treponemataceae bacterium
CCTATAATGGCGAAGTTGGAGCGGAATACTGCCTGCAGGATAACGCCCTTTTGCTTCTTGTCTGGAACGAAAAGAATTACCAGGACAAGGCCTGCCACGAAAAGCAGCAGAACTATTATAAGTGCTGTTATTATGCTGTTCCACCTGATGGCCGAAAGTGACTCAATCTTATAGACATTGCAGAACATCATAGAGAAAAAACAGTATTTGAAGCAGAATTTGTTTCCGGTTTTGAGGAAATCATCTGTAAGAGTGCGGTTTTTCCGGCATATAAAGCCGAAAGCAGCCACAAGGACTATGGGAAAAACCGCGTTTACGGAGAAAAGTATAGAATCAGCCATATTATTCTCTTTTTGCCCGGGCTGCCAGAAAAACATCTGTACACGAGGTCATACCTGGACCCGGACGAGGGGAATGGATACTTAGCCGATTATCTCTTTTACTGCTGCGGCGATTTTGTCGCATTTGCAGTCCTTGAAGAAATAGTCCTTGAAGTTCTTTCCTGCGAAGGCTCCTTTTACAAGCTCTCTGTCCAGGTTCTGCAGGATTGTGACCATATCCGTATGGGTCACCTTTTTTACCTCGTCAAGAATCTTCTTGTTGCGCTGCTCTGGAACTACCCTTTCCTTGGGGTATCCGCCACCGGCAGGTGCGCAGAAAAGCTTCTCGAATATGTACTGAAGGTTGAGCTCTCCGCCCCAGCCGAAGTTCTCGGCGAAAGGAAGGGCGACACAGTTGCCGTCGTTTACCTGGGAGAAAAGGTATGCATCCAAGGGTGACTCTATGTGACCGCAGAGGACTGCAGGGAAGCTGTTGCAAGCCAGCATGGCGCCCTCTCCTGTTCCGCATCCTGTTATTACGAAGTCAGCGGCTCCTGAGTTGAGAAGAGTAGCCGCAAGAATTCCGTTCTGTACGTAGGTGAGAGAAGCCGGATCATCAGCGCAGTACATACCATAGTTGACTACTGTGTGACCCATTGGTTCCACGACAGCTTTCAGAGTGTTGTAGACAAGCTCGTTCTTGGCTGCCTGACTGTTTTCATTGATAAGTGCAATTTTCATGTTTCTGACCCCTTTGTCCACGGACTGTGCTTAATTTTTCTCTTACACAGGCGGACATGATTATAGTAGCAGATTGTCCTTTTATTTTCTACCACGTGCTGTCTTCCTGCAGGGGATGTGGAGTATGATTGCAAAAAAAACTTGAATCTGCTAGAATGCTTGCATCCACTCGACAGTTCGTGGTCCTTCCTGTCGTTAAACAAAACCAGGTCAACGTTAAGAATCCGTACTGAAACATGTACGCTTTTTTCAGACATAATTATTATCCTCGACACAAGCCGGATGCAGGAATGATAGTCGGCCTTGTGTCCAAGTTCCATCGAGAGGCTCAAGATGAACGAATTGCTTCTGATAATCTCTTTGATTATTTCTTTCGGAGCTGTTGTCCTTTTTTTCCATATTTTTGGGAAAAGCGGACTTTATGCATGGATCGGTATTTCCGCGGTTTTCGCCAATATCGAGGTCACTATCCTTGTACATGCCTTCGGTATGGATCAGACTTTGGGCAACACTTTGTTCGCCTCAAGCTTTTTAGCCACCGATATCCTCAGTGAGATTTACGGAAAGAAGGAAGCTGATAAGGGGGTTCTTGTGGGCATCATATCCACTGGCTTCTTTATTCTGTTCTCACTCATGTGGACCCATTACATTCCAGCCCTCGAAGATTGGGCCATGCCGTCGATTAAAGCCCTTTTCAGCAATACTCCGCGCATCCTTTGCGCAAGTCTTATAGGCTATGTGGTCTCAGAAAAATTCGATGTATGGCTTTATCACAAGTGGTGGGACCTTACCACCAAAAAGACTGGAAGTCAGACGAAGATGCTCTGGTTCAGGAATAACTTCTCGACCCTCCTTTCCCAGCTGGTCAATATCGTCATCTTCAACTTCATAGCCTTTCTGGGAATCTACGAGTTCAAGGAGCTTATGGGCATAACGATGGCCTGCTACGTAATTTATGTGGCAACCAGCCTTCTTGACACCCCTTTTATGTATTTAGCCCGGAAAATCTCAAAAGGCGGCGAATAATAGGAAGGGTGGGGGAAGTCCGCTAGAAACTTCATGCTCCGCACTCGTTGCGAATCCCCCTCGCTCCCAAGTCCTTACGCACGCAAGCGTGCTATCGGTCTTGTCCGCTACCCCCTCTTTCCTGCGGAAGCCCCCGGGAGTGGCACTGTGTCATCCTCTTTTTACCTGGGCATGGCGTTTATGTCTATCGCGATGAAGGGGACCCTCATTTCCTTTTCTGTGGCACCGGCGTGGTGGCTTCTGAACCTGTTGGACTTGTGGGAATTGACAAGAGCCTTATCACCTGTGGCCACAGCAAGAAAATCCCCCAGCGAGCTGTCCTCGAAAGTGGGGTGAATACGCTCCGAGCCCAAATTGCCGAAGAGACCTTCTTTTAGTATTTCTTCCCTTGAAAAAAGGTGGAAATCTTCCTTGAAAAGAGCATTGAAGGCTTCTGGGAAAGCTTCAAGACACTCCGGCTTCACAAAAAAATTGCAGGCTCTGGGTTCTATTGTGGCGGGACGCAGGAGCATATCATGTATTTCTGGAAAATCCTCCAGAATCAGGTTTTTTATCGGAGTGTGGCCGTGGTCTGCCGTGACGATCACAAGGGTATTTCTTGTCCCTTCGTTATCAGCAAGCTTGCGGCAAAGTTTACGCACATTTCTGTTTATACTTTTGACGGTTGCTTCGACGGTGTGGGCATAGGTTCCCATAAGGTGCATCATATTGTCCGGGTATTCCTGATAAGCGTAAATGTATTTTTTTCCTGCTTCTCCGCAAAGCCGCTCAATTTCCGTGTAGTACTGCTTTTTTGTGTGTGTCTCCACTGAGCCGTAGGGCGATACGCTGTAGGCCCGATATTCTCCTCCTTGGCTGATGATATCATATACGCTTTTATAGGGCATGAACCTTTTTGCCACATTGAAATCAGCGGCCTGTATTTTCGAGTCCTGGATGACATTGGGAAATAGCGCGATGTTTTTGTCAAGCTGAGGGATATAGAGTGTCCATCCAAGCCAACCGTGCTCTGCAGGGGTCAGCCCGCTCTCAAGGGTTGTTGTGGCGGCGGTAGTGGTGGGAGGAAAAACTGAGGAGATTTGACCTACAAGGTTGCTTCTTAGGAAACTCCCCAGCTCAAGAAAGTGAGAGAGTGCGTCCATGCCCATCCCGTCGAATAGCATCAGGACGATATTCTTCCATTTTTTACTGGCTTTGCCGGATTTGGTAGCAAAATCTTCAAAGGCTTTGAGACCTGTGTGATATGGTTTTCCTCCGCAATATGAGATTATGGAGGATATTAAATTCACATGAGATGTGGTGTAGTCTGGTTTAATCATAGAGGTAATTCTATATGGAATGCATAGCTTTTACAAGTTTCTTTTTCCTGTTCTGACTGCATCGGCAGTGGAAAAAAAGCCCCGGATACTTTTTTCCTGTGAATCCGGGGCATTATAAGTCTTATCTTTTTTTATTGATAGGACGCAAAAAGCTGCTCATAGCCTTTGTTCGTCTCTTCTACTGTCGGCAGCCAGGGGTATTTCCCGGAAAGGGCATTTATTACGTCGGCCGCTTTGTAGGGAGAGTTCTCCGGGGCCACTTCCCTGAGATCATTATAGAAGGCTTCTGAATCGATTTTGATTTCATGGTCCTCTGAGATGAAGTCAGAGACAAGCCATCGGTCCTTCTCATAGGTAAGAATAAGCTCGTCTGTGACCTCAGATATAAAGAGCTCAAGGTTTTCCGTGTGGAGCACATAATAGTGGGCCTTGAAACAGCTTATTCCATCCTTGTTCTTTTCAGCCTCGCTTTCAATTTCCAGCTGGGTCAGCCCGTATATGTCCAGTTTGTCAGGATTCTTCAGGTTAAGCCATTGGGAAGGAGTGTATATCTGCTTTCCTTCGTAAGACTCCCTCATCTTCGCGGTTACGAATACGGCTGCAATTACGTTGGAGATACCGTCACCGGCACCATTCGTCCTTGCCCCGTCGAAGAGGATTGTGTCCAGTGTGTCGAAGCCTTCGTAGAACATATCAACGACTTGGGCAGGTTCTTTTCCCAGTGTGTTGGGCCTGCTCATAAGGTTCCTGATATGGGAGACAAGGGCAATGCACAATACTATGAAGGCCACTACGCAGACCTTTATGAGGGTGCCGTTCTTACGGAAGAAACGGATCCTCTTGATGTTCTTCTGCTGCAGCTCATAGGCGGGAACTGTCTCTAAGCCTGAGATAATTCTTTTGTCGAAAGAGGGCAGCTCCGTGATCGGAGTTGATTTTATCCCCAGCTTTTTCTTCTTCTTTTTCTTTTTGCTGGTATCCATCTCCGGGGCGGAGCAGGAAAGATTCTGCTCGATTCGAGAGAAAATATCTTTAGAATCTATGATATCTCCATTCTTCTGGAGCTTGCAGAACCAAGAAAGCTTTTGGAAGTTCTTGTCATAGAAGTCTGCGGCTCTTTTCTGGCTGTCCTTCTCTGGAAAAGGTCTTTTTCCTGCATATACGGTGTATGCATAGGCCGCTGCCGTGAAGCGCAGGCAGTCTTTCTCAGAGAGGGCGGTGTTTTTCCAACAGCCTTCATAAAAGGAATAGGAGTTGTCACCCCTGGAGTCAAGGGCTCTGTTGAAAATTGTCGGAGGCAGGAAAAGGATTGTTCCGTCTTCTCCTACGATTGTTCCAAGGGGGCCGTTGTCAGGGAGCTTGAGCTCCTGATCAAAAGAAGCCTCCGTTATATTACAGATTTTCTCAGCTATCAACCTGGCTTTTTCGGTGTCCTCTCCCTCCAGTATCTCCGTGTAGGGAATTCCCTTGTAGGCTGGACCGGAGATAAAAACTGATTCGTTTTTCCTTCCCTTAGCGATCTCTTCGTGGGAGTCGGTGAAGGTATAGAGGTCGAATGATACCGAACCGTCTTTTTTTACATCTGCTATGTAGCCGGGCTCCGTAAGGAACTGCATCATCTTTGCCTGGGCGGCTTCCCTTGCGGAAAGCCCGGTATCTATCATTACAGAGTCTTCTTTTATGAAAAGAAGGTCATCCCCGAATGAAGCCATTATCTAACCCCGTCGGATGAATAGAGATACTTGAAGTAATCCATGTCTGTGCTGTATGTGGCATCGAATTTAGGCATTGTTGCCTTGTATGATTCCAAGCTCTTCCAGAATGTATAGAACTCAGGATCCACCTTATAGGCCTCTGCATAAATGCGGGTAGCCTCTGCATCGGCAGCACCCTTTATTTCCTCGGCTTTCTTGTATGCCTCAGATTCAATGCTCAGCTTGTCTTTCTCAAGCTTACCCATCAGGTCGGCCTTGCGTCCCTCACCTACGGAGCGGTAGGCTTCAGCAACCTGGTTACGTTCCTTGATCATACGGTTATAGACGCTGCTTGTCATCTCATCCGAGTATTTGATCTGACGGGGCAGGATGTCTATCAGCTCAATACCGTATTCTGGCATCATCTTACGGGCTTCATCCGCCATTTCTATACTGAGCTGGCGGCGACCCTTAGTAACTGTCTCTGAGGTGGTCTTTGCGTTTACCAGGGAATCTATCTGAGCCGCTGTATCTGCGTCATCAGATATTCCTGATGATGAAGAATCTTCCACAGTATTTATGATGTTAGATGAGCGGATAACCTCGCTAAGCCTGTTCTGAGTTATGATCGTACGTGTGGCGGAATCTATTATGTCACTGAGTCTTGTATAAGCATTGTCCAGTGTCTTGAAGGACTGGTAGAACTGCTCCGGGTCAGAGATTCTCCAACGGCTGGTGGTATCCACGATGATGAACTGGTTCTCTTTCGTAGGAATGCGCTGTGGATCTCCGTCCATTGAGAGAATCAGCTTTGGATATGTGGTTACCATGTCGATGAAGGGTACTTTTATATAAAGACCTGCTTCTGTGTGAGAGTCTACGATTTCACCGAATCTTGTGACGACAGCCTGTGAGCCTTCATTTATAATATAGAGAGGTCCCATCATAAGAAATACAACAACCAGTGCTGTAATGACAATAAGTGTAATCCAGAACTTTTTCATTTTCATTATCTGGTTCCTCCCTGTCCATTGAGGTTCTTTATAGGAAGCATGTTCTCAAGATCCTTGTCGATGAGGGTAGAGCCTTCCGAAGAATTGAATATTTCTTCCATTGTCTCCAGGTAAAGACGTTCTTTCGTGATGGCCGGAGCTTTTTTATACTCCTCATAAACAGCCAGGAACCTGGCCACATCACCCTTTGCCTTGTTCACACGCTCTACGGAATAACCTTCAGCGACCTGAATCTGCTGGTTGGCCTGTCCTTGTGCAAGAGGAATCTCCTTGTTATAGGCTTCTTTTCCTTCATTTATGTAGCGTTCCATATCCTGGCTGGCCTTGTTGACGTCCTCAAAGGCATCCTGTACGCCCTCCGGCGGAACTATGTTCTGAAGCTTCACACCGATTACGTTGATTCCCAAGCCCAGCGTCTTGAAGTTCTCGTTCATCGTGTCCAGGGCGATAGTCTCGATTTCTGTACGGGCGGCACCCATTACGCTGAGTATTGTCCTGTCACCCACCAGTGTGTTTATGACTGACTGGGAGATATCCCGGATTGTCTGTGTCCTCTCCTCAACATTGAAAAGCCAGGCTGCCGGGTCTACGATCCTATACTGGATTATCCACTCCACATCCACTATGTTAAGGTCTCCGGTGAGCATGGTGGATTCTTTTTTCACGCCATTCTCGTACTGGTTGGTTATCCCTGATTTCACTGTGCGGAATCCGAACTGCTCTGTCTGGACGACTTTCACAGGAACATTATAGTTTTTGTCGATTCCGAAGGGGAGTTTGAACTGGAGCCCGGCTCCCAGTGTCTTATAATATTTTCCGAAACGAGTTATTACAGCCTGCTCTGTTTCATCGACTACGAAAAAACTTGTTGAGACTATAGCAACCGCAAAAACCGCTACTATGATGAGAATCAATGCGGCCGGTGTAAGGTTCGGTCTTTTTTTCCGAGGGTTCGCCTCTTTCTGAACATTTTCCGGTTCCATTATTTACCTCCATGTTTACTGCGGATTTAAAGCTGGTCCGCTCCACTCGATGGGAATCTCTGCTCCAAGACTCATTTGCGAAGGCGGTAACGTCTTCCTGCATTCATCCCATATATTAAAGATATTATCTATTCTTTCAAAAAACAAGAAAAATCTAATAATTTCCTGAATCCTCAGATCCTGCTTCAGGGGTGACGATTTTCCCGCCGTAGAGCTCTTTCGGATAGACTTTTATCTTGAGCTTCTTCTCTATTTTCGCGAGGATTCTCAATTCCCTCTCATCGCCTATTATTACGTTGATGCCTTCGGCACCGGCTCTTGCCGTCCTTCCTGCCCTGTGGATGAAAAAATCGTCGTCGGAGGGGATATCCGTCTGTATAATGTGGGTTATTCCGGGAAAATCAAGCCCCCGGGATGCCAGGTCACTTGTGATAAGAACCTTGCATTTGCCTGACCTGAAACGGTCTATGGCGGCTTTTCTTTCCTGTTTACCTGCCTTTGCGTGAAGGGCCAGACATTCTATTTTCTTGTATGTAAGCTTGTCATAAATATTCATAACCTGGTCTGGTCTGGATGTGAAAATCAGGGCTTTGGCCGGATTCTCTGCCACCAGGAACTTCCTTACTGTGTCTATTTTGTCTCTTTTTTCAGCGAATAAGGCCCAGTGGGAAATCTTTCGCTGCAGTATATCTTCTGGCGGTAGAAGCACTGTCTCCAGCTTCTCCAGTTCCGGGACCGCTTCCCTCAGAAGTTTTTCTATAAAAGGTTTTATTGTCGCGGAGCAGGCCACGAGCTGCACGCCAGCTCCAAGATGCTCGGTCAGTTTTAGTGTGTATTCCCTTAATTCCTGGGCAAGGATGCGGTCAGCTTCGTCCAGGACAAGGGCTTTCACATTCGTGGTCTTAAGTTTTTTCAGCATTATTAGCTCTGTGAGCCGTGCCGGAGTACCAATGGCTATCAAGGGTTTTTCTTTCAGCAGCTCCTGCTGCCTTTTCAGGGGTGCCCCTCCTATGAAGAGGGCTGCTTTTATGTCCGTGACTGACTGAACCTCGGCTTTTATCTGAGAGGCCAGCTCGTGGGTAGGTGCAGCGATAATGAGCTGAATAGAGTTGTCGGACCTGTCTATTTCATCTATAAGGGGAATAAGGTAGGCCAGGGTTTTTCCTGTTCCTGTCTCTGACTGGAAGAGAATGCTTTTTTTCTCTGCCAGTAAAGGAATGACCTTTTCCTGAACTGGAGTAGGTCTTGTGATTTGTTTTTTTTCAAGGATTTCCTGCCAGCCTGCAGGGAAGGTATAATCTGACATAGAGCCCTATTCTAGCATATTTTCCTGATCTGTGCTATAATGGGAAGATATGAGAGTCGGTATAGACACATTCGGTTGCAATCATGGTCAGTCTGGAATAGGCTCCTATCTTACATCTCTTATCAATGAGCTTCAGCATGTAACTGATATTTCCTTTGAGTTGTTCGGAGAAGAGTCGGACCGGCTTACATTCATACCTGCGGGGGGAAATGTTACTTTCTGTGGGTTGAATGTCGGGCAGAAAAACAGCCGGCGGACTTGGCATCAGATAAAAATAGATTCTCTTGCTTCCAAACAGCATTATGATGCTATATTTTATCCTGCAGGATCTGAGGTCATACCTCTTTTTCAGCATGTACCCGGAATCGCTGTGGTCAACAATGTCATCTCCGATCTTTTCAGGAAAAGCAGGAATCCTTTCCTCAGGTTCGCCCACATAACCGCGCTCAAGCGAACTAAGGCTATCATCGCTTCAAGTCAGTTCATCCGTAAGGATCTTGTCTCCCTGGGAATCAATGCGGAAAAAATAGAAGTCATTCATCACGGAATAGATCACAGTCATTTTTATTTTCATACAGAATTCGAGGATGAATCTGTTCCTATCAAGCCTTTTTCCATCAAAAGACCCTTCATAATATATGCCTCCCGCTTGCAAAACCCGGAAAAAAAGCATATAGAGCTTATAAAAGCCTTTGCTCTTTTCAAGAAGAATACCTCTCTTCCTCACAGGCTTGTCCTTGCAGGAGACGAGGGGGCCTACTCAGATGCTGTGAGAAAGGCCGCGGCTGCTTCAGAATATGCCTCTGATATCTTTATTACTGGATATTTTCCTCATGAGCATCTTCCTGAGCTTTATTCC
>JAILBN010000004.1 GCA_024680915.1 Treponemataceae bacterium
AAGTACAGCGAATTACGCGACTCCCACGTGATTTTCATCTGTATGGAGGACATCTTCGATAAAGGACTTCCCGTCTACTCCTTCGAGAACATCTGCCGGGAGGATGGAAAGACAATGCTTAATGACAGGGACTACAAGCACTTTTTTATCGCGCCCACCTGTGCTAGAATCATAGAGGATGAGGAAGTCAGAAAATTCTTTCAGTTCCTCATCTCCAACCGCACGGGGGACACTTTCACAGAGAGACTTGAGAATTATGTGACCGATGCAAAGAGGAATATGCAGTACAGGAGGCAGTTCATGGAATGGGAGCGACAGAGGGTCTATGATTTTGACGCCGGCAAGCAGGAAGGCATAAGAGAAGGAACCCAAGCAAAAGCTGAGGAAGATGCACTAGAATTACTCAAAGAGAACATTACTGTTGAAACCATAGCGAAGTGTGTCAAGCTTCCTTTGGAGAAAGTCCTTGAGCTTAAAGAGCAGATAATGGCCGAAGCATAAAAGCATAATAGAGAAGCATTAGCAAAAACTGGAAATATGCTCACGGAGGATTTTAATTAAAAGTTGTCATAAGACTTTGGTTCTATTTGATCAACTTTTCCAGAGTAATCGTCTGACCCAGTGCTGATTTCAGTTCATCGAGCCCTAAGTTTCCTCTGCTTCTGGTGGGCTTGTCACGTTTTACGGCGCGAATCAAAAGGTTTTTCGGCGTGTCTTCCATGTCGATGAACTCCAGTATCTGTGCGGTGTAACCAGAATTTTCAAGGAGTTCCGCCCGCAGTACGTCTGTAGCCAGGGCAGAAAGCCTTTCTCTTATTATGCCATATTTGAACATTGTGGAGAAAGCCCGGTCCGGAACTTGTTTTTTGACAAGACTGTTAAGCTCATGCTGGCAGCAGGGAACTGAAAGTATGCATTTGGCTTTGTTGTTGACGGCATAGGCTAGGGCATAGTCTGTTGCCGTGTCGCAAGCGTGAAGTGTTATCACAAGATCAGGATGCTCGCCACCTTTGAAATCGGCAACGTCACCGCAGATAAAGTCCATGCCGCTGTACCCACAAGCTTCGGCAAACCTGCGACAGTGTTCGATCACGTCTTTTTTCAGGTCGATGCCCGTGATATGAGCTTTCAAGCCTTTTATTGCGGTAAGGTAGTAGAAGACTGCGAAGGTCAGGTATGACTTTCCGCAGCCGAAATCCACGATTTCAAGGGTGCGGGACTCAGGTGAATCAGATGCGGCGCTTGCACCAGGACCTTGTATGTTTTCGAAAGTCACGGAGCCTTTGGTATCGGAAGCACCAGGAGCTTCCTCATATACAAGTAACTCCGGCAGTATGTCATCCACAAACTCCAAGAAGCGGTTTATTTGACGGAATTTGCTGTATTTCTGGGCATGGATTTTGCCATCTTTTGTCATTATTCCCAGCTGAACGAGGAAGTTGACGGGCATGCCTTCTTTGAGGAGATAATTTTTCTGCCTGTTGTGGGCTTCTGAAAGGTGCAGTCTATTGGCGGCGGCAGTCATTTCTGCGGGTGAAAGCGGGGTGTTCCTTATATCTGCCGCATTTGTCGCACATCCTGCGGATTTCTCGCGAACTTCAGAAAATGCAGAATCCTCGCTAGGTCCGCGCACAGCTCCGCACTCCGTTTTCTGGGCATTTTTCTTCTTCCGCAGAAGGGTACATTTTCCCTTTTTGTTTGCAAGAATCGTCATTGTTTCGGTTGTAGTTTCTATGACGGCGTTTTTGAAAGCAGAGGGAATGTTGTCAGCGAGAAACTCATCGAGCTCGGTGCGCTCCAGTTTTCCATGAAAAACTTGTGTACCTGCAGTCGTTTCGGTGCGGTAAATGTCACCTGCTTTTCGGATTTTTATTTTTGTAGGACAGTCTGCTCTCTTAACTTCGTGGTAAGACGTGTTTTCTTTGTTGTTTGTCTCTGCTGGCCGTCCACAAGGTTTTGAGAGGACTATTGAAAGAACATCATCTGTATCTGATAAAAAGGACATTTGTCTGCCAGTTTATATCCCAAGTTTATTGAGAGCAACGCAAGCTTCGTACATAGGGAGCGGAGTTGCCAGCAGCGTTATTCCGCTTTCTTCGGCAAGCGTCTTCATGCCGGCAGTAGGAAGCTTGTCATTTACAAGCAGGACGGCAACGGCACAGGCAATGTCGGCTGTCCTGACGGCCTGTTCCGTCGCAAGGCTTGTTACAAGAAGATAGCCTGAGCTTACAGAGACAAGAATATCGCTCATAAGGTCTCCGGCTACAGCTTTGTTTATCTGGATGTCTTTGTAGTTATCCGCCGCATACACGATATGGGCAGGAAGTGTCTCTACTATTGCCTGAATATCAGTCATAAAAATAATATATACTTAAAGGAAAAAAAATGATATACTGAATTTCATGGGTAAGGTCTACGTTTTCGTTAATCAGAAGGGAGGGGTTGGTAAAACAACTTCTGCTATCAATATAGGCGCATATTTGGCTGAAGCCGGAAAAAAAGTGCTGCTTGTCGATTTTGACTCTCAGGGAAATATGTCTTCCGGTGTAGGTCTTACAAGGAAGAAACCTACAGTCTATGAGCTTATGGCCGGGCAGGCGTCAGCTGAGCAGGTTATAAGTCATACTGCGGTATCCGGTCTTGATGCGGTTCCTGCTGACATTGATCTTTCGGGAGCTGCCATTGAGCTGGTTGGTCAGGAAGATAGAGATTTCTTCCTGAAAAAGAGCTTGGAGCCGATAAAAGATAAATACGATTATATACTTATAGATTGTCCCCCTTCCTTGGGTATTCTCACTTTGAACGGTCTGGCTGCGGCGGATGCCGTTCTTATTCCTATGCAGTGTGAGTATTTTGCTCTTGAAGGAATCTCTCTTCTTCTTCAGACTGTAAAGAAAGTTCAGAAAACTATAAATCCTAAACTGACTATAGGCGGTATCTTCTTTACCATGTACGATTCCCGTACCCGTCTCGCCCAGGATGTGGTCATGCAGGTGAAAGCCTATTTCGGGGAGGCGGTCTTCAATACGATTATTCCAAGGAATGTAAGGCTTTCCGAGGCTCCTTCCCATGGAGTACCTATCTGTAAGTACGATCCCAATTGTCAGGGAGCAAGAAGTTATAAAAGCCTTGCTGAGGAGGTGATTCTCCGTGGCTAAAGCATCCTTTGGACTAGGAAAAGGGTTAGAGGCTCTCATGTCGGAAGCCGAGAAAGAGGTCGGTAAAGAGACAAAAACAGGGACAGAGGTTGTTTCTGGAGAGCTTGAGATAGATGTGGAGAAGCTTCTTCCCAATCCTCATCAACCAAGGACAGAGTTCGACAAAGATGCTCTTCAGGAACTTGCCGATTCAATAAAAGAACATGGTGTTATACAGCCTATCCTTGCGGAGAAAGCTGATGGTGGTAATTACTATATTATCGCGGGAGAGAGACGTACGAGGGCTGCGAAGCTGGCCGGCCTCAAAAAGGTACCCGTTCGTATACAGTCTTTTTCTGAAGAGAAAAAACTTGAGGTCGCACTTATCGAGAATATTCAGAGAGAAGATCTCAACGCACTTGAAGAAGCCCTTGCTTATCGTAAGCTCATGGATATGTGTAATATAACCCAGGATGAGGTCGCCCGCCGTGTAGGAAAAAACAGATCGACGGTTACGAATTCCCTGAGACTGTTAAAGCTTCCTGAGGATATGCAGACTTCCCTTGCCAATGATGAGATATCGGCAGGTCATGCCCGGGCTTTGCTTTCAGTAACGAATGCTGCTGACCAACGTATTCTTTTCGCAAGGATTCTTGGGCAGGACTTATCCGTCCGTGAAGCTGAGCGACAGGCAACGGAGCTTAATGGCGGAGGTAAAGCTACTGTCAAAAAAACTCCCAAGATGACAGAAAAAAAAGATCCTGATATATTATCTGTCGAAGAGCAGTTTATCGAAGCCCTTGGTACGAAAGTACAGTTGAGAGGGTCTCTTGAGAAAGGTTCCCTGCAGATTGATTATTTCAGCCGAGATGATTTGGACAGAATTTTTCAGCTTATCGTAAAATAGTTTGATTCTTTTTTTATAGAAATCTTCGATACCTTTTTTAGTCTAACTCTTTGTGGTGGTTTTCTGAGAAAACAGTTTAGAAATTCGTAAATTCAGCCGATAGTAGCAGTGGAATAATTTAAATATTGGAGGTATTGGATTAATGCAAAAAAAAGTAATTGCGGGGATTTTTCTAGGTATCGCCGTATCAACCTGTGCATTATTTTCTTCCGGCAAAAAAGAATTAGAGGAAATTTCAGTTCAAAATCTTGAAAGCTGGCAAGAGTCCTTTCCTATAGAAGAAAAAAAACCTGGTGTCTACAATATAATGGTCACTGCAAATGATAAAGGTGGTAATACCACTGTTGTCGGTCCCTATAATATTTATATAGATCCGAATTCAGATCTTCCTGTATCTGGTATTACGAATCCTCATAACGGAATGAGGGTTCCGGGTAACCTTAATATAGTTGGAACCTGTGTTGATGATGATGAAGTCAGCTATGTTGAGATAGTTCTTGATGGTAATGAGGAGAGGCCTGTAAGGGCTGAGGGAAAAGAGTTCTGGTCCTATTATCTTGATACCTCAAAATTGGAGGAAGGAGAGCATACTGTTGCTGTTACGGGTGTCGATATATACGGGACCAGGGGTGAAACCATCTATGCTTCCTGGCATTTGGACAGAAAGCAGCCTATAACGGAAATAAGCAGTCATGGTATAGGTGAGCTTGTTTCTGGCAAAATAAAACTTGAAGGTGAAGTTAAAGATGGTAATGGGATAGAGTCCCTTGAGTATTCCTTGGATGGAGGAGTTACTTTTGAGGAGATATCTGTAAAATATAATAAGACGGATTTGAAATGGACTTTTTCACTCACCGTCGATACCAGGGATTTGGATGATGGACCTCAGGTATGTTGGTTCAGGGCAGAGGATACCCAAGGTTCTATAGGAGTCTCCTCCTATCTTTTCTTCGTTGATAATACAAAGCCGGATGTGGATATTATTACTCCGGCAGAAGACGAGAGTGTGAACGGAATCTTTCAGATTGCAGGTTCTGCCTATGATGTCATAGGTCTTTCTTCTATGACTTGGGAATTTGAAAAAGAGAAAGGGGAATTTGATCTTATACCTGGTAATCCGTATTGGTTCAAGGAATTCGATGTACGTGAAATCAATTCAAAAAAAGTGAAATTTTCTATTAATGTCGTTGATAAGGCAGGTAACGTCACAAAAGTCGATAGGACGATTACTATAGACAAAGAATCGGATTTTCCTGTCGTGGAGATTGTGGAGCCTGAAATTGATCCGACTTCAAAAACAGGTCCTCTCGTGGAGGATGAGTTCTATTTGCGTGGTAATGTAACCGATGATGACTGCGCTGCGGAATTCCACTGGTATATAGATAAGGACGGTGAGGATCATCTGTTAGAAACAGAGGGTGTTTTCTATGCGGATATTCTTAATTCTCTTCCGGATAAGCTTTCGGTGGGAGAGCATACTCTTTTCTGCTATGCGGTCGATATAACCGGAGTAGTTGGTAATACTGTGAGCTTCCCCTTTACAATAAAGGGAGATTCCCCTGTCATTACTTTGGATACGGTTACTGAGAAAATAGATGGAAAGAACACTGATTCGGATTATATTCCTGGTATGGAGCTTCATCCTGAACGGGATGGAATCCTTAAAGGTACAGTATCCAGTGAGTGCGGTCTTACAGGAATCTCTTGGAAAATAAATGGTCGTGACAGCGGCTCTGAGATACTGAAGGGGACAAAAGATTCTGTGTCTTATGAAATTCCTCTTGATTCTGCTCCTTGGGGACTTGTCCAGATAGAGGTCAGTGCGGTTGATGTTTATGATAGGTCCGTTTCTGAGAAGTTTTTTGTTTACAGGACTAATCTCTCGAAAAACAGGGATTCTTCAGCCGTAGTTTTCTCAGATTCAACATCTGAGAATGGAATAATCAACTTTGCGGATACAAAAACAGTCAGTGGTTATTTTACAGGTGGAAAAGCAGTATCCATTGCCTTGGAACCGGATGAGGGCTTTGCAAGAGCAAAGCTTTCTGGCAACAGCATCATCCTTACCTCTACAGGAAAAACAGGAAAGTCTTCACCAACAAGAGTTATTGTCACTACTGATAAGGAGCTTGTATATAAGTCCTCTTCTCTTACCTTTGATGTAGAGCTTGCTGCCCCTGAGCTTATCCTTGATCAGACGACTTTGCTTGATGGCTTCAACAAGGTTTTTGTCAGCGGTCGTGTCGGTGAAGCTGGCTCCAGACTGAAAAAGCTTACTCTCTCAGCAGAAGAAATAAAGCAGGAAGCTCCGTATGAGGGCAGCATCGTCGCTGAATATCGTATCATAAAATCCGCGGAGGATATCGGTAACTGGAAAAAGCTTAGTTTATACGGAAGTGGAGATTTCTTTTTGGAGCTGAAGTCATCAGCTTTCGATGAAGGAATAACTATTATTGAGTTTGCTTCTTATGATTCTGGTAGTAAAAAAACTATAAAAGCGGCCGCGGTAAAAAAAGTATCACCTCTTCCTGCGCCGAATCCAGATGATCCGAAGGCGAAACCACCTGTAGCTGCGGCTCCTGTAATCCGCTGGATTCAGGGAGAACAACTTTATTTCACTTGTTATTATCAGGATAGTTTGTCTTTTACTTCTCTTACGGCGGCAGGACAAAGTTTATTATCAACGGATGTGGATTTCCTTTTCCCTGAGGCCGGGGCTGTTCCTTACAGTTATTTCCCTGCAGGAAAGTCAAACGCCGAAATAAGGCTTGCTGACGTAAAAAACAAATCAGCTGTATTGAAAACGGATATCATAAGGCCGGGTAATGTTTCTGCAGTCATTGATTCCGTCAACGATGTGACATACAGTTCAGGAATGCAGGTGGAGCTTCCGGCTCCTGGCTCAAAAAATCAGACGGCATCCATGAAGGTGAGGATTCATTCGGATCTACCCATAACCTCATGCACATATTCTATAGCAGATAAGCCTTCTTCATCAGGTAAGGTTCAGAAGGTCACCGGTTCAGACGGAGTCGTTATTCCTGATGAATTTGAGGTTTATATCCCTTTGAAGGATGTGGAAGCTCTTTCTACGGACATAACGGTTTCATTCATAATAGACAAGACAATAAACAAGACCCTTAAGGGAACTATATCTGTGGTTAGAGCTCTTCCTGAAGCGGGAGTTGACGACAAGGAAAAGATATACTGGATAGAGCCCATGTTTAAGGATAAGTCCTATGGATATCTCCTTGAGAAGGATGTTCCTTTGTATGGCTTTGTGAATGTCTCTGCTCCTTATACGGTTCTTGTGAAATGTGAGCAGGAAGGTCTTTTTATAGAGCAATTTGGAAAAACAGTAGCGGTAAAAGCAAAGAAGGAAGCTTTCTATGAGGATGTTTACCTTGTGGTCAGAGACAGCGAAGGTATCGAATATGAATCAGGAAAGGTTTCTTTTGCTGCTGATTATTCTGATCCAAGTGTTACTATACTCTCTCCAAAAAACCATGTTTGGATTCAGGAATCTGTTGGAATTTCTGTGGATGCACAGGACTCCAATGGTATTGGTTCCGTTGAATACTCCATTCATGATGGAAAGAACTGGCGAAAAATGGAGACTGACGAAAATGGTATTTACCAGGCTGAGGTTTCGGTAGCTGCTTTCAAAGACGGCTTGCTGCCACTTGATGTTCGTGTGACCGATAATACCGGAAAAACTTCTTACAAGCGGCTGACAATGGCTAAAGATACGCAGGCTCCTGTTGTGACGACTGTTCTTCCGGAGGCTGGGGCTTCTGTCAATGGACGGACTTTGTTTGTTGTAAAAGCGGAAGATAATGGGCGCATTGTGTCTGGAAAATGTGTACTTCCTGTTGTTTCAGAAAAAGAGAGCCCAGCTTCCGATGAAGAAGTTGAGGGAATTATTGAGGAAGAAGCTGAGGTAGTTATTGAGGAAGAAGAGCCGGTTGTCATCGATCTTGGTGATAAGAAAATCGTTTCTCTTGTAATCGGTGCAGAAGAGACACCACTATCTTCAGAGCTGTATTTTTCATATACCGATGCAGCCGGAAATGTGGCTGATTATAAGGACAAGCCTTATAAAATCGATTTGGAGGCTGATAAACCACGGGTTGAGATTCATCTGCCTGATGATGATACAATATTGATTACGGATTTCACTGTGTCTGGAATAATTTATGACGATGACGGTGATTCCTACGTATGGTTCAGTATAGATGATGCTCCTCCTGTCCGTTCCAAGGAAGCTGCCTCAAACTGGTCCTTTGATATTAAGCTTGATTCTCTTGATGATAATGAACATACCATAACGGTCTTTGCGGAGGATATTCTGGGGGTTCGTGGAGATTCCGTACAAAAAATCATAAAAGTGTCACGGGAAGAACCGAAGGGAGAGGTTATTAGTCCTACCCTTGAAGAATCCTTGTCAGGAAGAATATCGATTTCTGGAAAAGCGGCGGACGGCAATGGTATAAAATTGGTACAAATATCAATAGATAATGGAAATACATGGCAGGATGCGGTAGGCACAGAGGAATGGAGTTATGCACTTGATACCCGGATTATCGAGGATGGAACACATGTCGTCTTCCTCAAAGTTTGGGATAATTATGATATCCAGGGCTTGTACTCCAGCCTTATAAATATTGATAATACCGCCCCTGATATTAATCTTGAGCTGCCTGTTGATGATATGTGCTTGAAGACAGGCAACTTAAAGCTTTCGGGCCATATGACGGACAATGTCGGTCTTTCAAAATTGTATGTAAAGATTCGTAATATGGATCCTGCTCAGCCAGAGGTTCCGGAGGAATTCGCATACAGGGAGCTTGATATAGAACAGATTATCAACTGTGATATCGATATTTCATCCCTTGAGAACGGATTCTATAATGTCGAGGTCACTGGTGAGGATGCAGCAAATAATATTACGAGGGTTTCAAGGAATATCTTGGTGGATTCCCGTGCCGAGCCTGTCGTTTTGAACCTTCTGTATCCTCTGGACGGAGAGCATATTTGTGGTAACTTCAGTATATACGGAAATGCGGAAACAGAAGAAAAGCTGACAAACCTTTCTCTCCTTATGGATGGAAAGGAAATCGGAGGTACCACCGTTACCGAAACTAACCATTTCGTGTTTCAGCTTACACCCGAGCAGCTCATAGATGGTAATCACACCTATAAGGTAAGGACAACCCTTAATGACGGAAGTGTGATTTATTCGGAGGAGCAATCTTTCGTCTATGTGTCCACCGGACCTTGGGTTGCTGTTAATGGCTTTATTATGGGTGATTTTGCTATTGACCGCCCCTTTATCACTGGAGAGGCCGGTTACATTCTTTCTGATGAAGAGATGATGGCTCTTGAGTCGAAGGAAACGTCAAAATACGAAAGGAATCTTATCAAGCAGAAAGCTCTTGATAAGGTAGAGATAAGTCTGGATAACGGTAAAAGTTTCTTGCTTGTTGGTAATAAACCTGAATGGAAATTCCGTATAGAGAATGATGAGTATACGGAAGGCTCCCATCATGTGATCGTACGGGCTACTATGAAAAATGGGGAGACTGCCGTCACCCGTACTATTTTCCAGATAGATAAGACTTCCCCTGTCGTTAAGCTTATAACGCCCAATGAAGCGGGTCGTTATAATAGTGTCATTTCATTTGCTGGTCTGTCCTCGGATGACGTTTCCCTGAGGGATGTCACACTTTCATTAAGGAGTGGTGATAAGTCGAATTATGAGGTACCGTCGTTCATTCAGGGACTTTATCTTGAAGGCCATTTGTGGGGTGTAACATTATTCGATGTTGGTATCGGTCTTACCTTCTTTGATAATAACGTAAAGCTGCAATTCCAGTATGGTCAGATGTTCCAGGGGCAGTTCGACTTTATGCATAATGTTATCGGAACGGACACTTCAGGTCTTCGCTATGGTGGTCACGTTTTCGGGGCAAAGCTTCTTGCGAATATTGCGTCTATCCCCTTCAGCTATTTCTTCGGGCCTGATCTGTCCTGGCTTAGTGCTACCTTCGGACTTGGAGCGAATTTCTCCATGTTTACGGAAACACAGAGTAAGAAGCCTCAGATTCTGTCTGCATTCCTAGGACAGATGGAATTCCCCAAGGTTACATTCAAAGATAGGACAATGTTCAGTACATTCTCATTTTACACCGAGTTCCAAGTGTGGTTCATTCCGACGGATATAGAATCACAAGTTGATATAAACTCTATTGTCCCGCAATTAAGCTTCGGCTTACGCTTCAATGTGTTCTGATTGAGAAAGGCTGTCCGGAAAAAACGGGCAGCCTTTTTTTTACAAAGCTTGAAATAAGATGCCTTATCTTATATATTTTTGGACATGAAAGATAGTAAGTCCTTTATATTTGTCCTTTTCATCATTTCTTTCCTGTTTTTTTCATGCGAGCAGAAAAAGAGTACTGAGTCATTCAATGCAATGAATACCTTCATGACCATACAGGCATACGGATCAAAATCAGACAAAGCCCTTGCAGAAATAAAAAAAAGAGTCGAGAAACTCGAGGATACTATTTCAACGACTAAAGAAAACAGCGATCTTTTCAAGCTGAACAATAATTCAGGTGAGTATATAAAAGTACAGGAAGATACGGCAGAGCTTTTTGAATTCACCTTGGGAATGTATAAAGCGACTGAGAAGGCCCTTAACCCGGCTCTTTTCCCCGTGGTATCGGCCTGGGGTTTTACTACTGAAAAATACAGGATCCCCTCTGATGGGGAGCTTTCAGAGCTTCTTTCCCATACAGATTTCTTGAAAGTCGGGTTTTTGAAAAAGGATACAGGTCCGGAGCTTAAGCTCGAAGAGGGAATGAAACTTGATTTTGGTGCTGTGGGTAAAGGCTACGCCGCTGATGAATGTGTAACTATCCTTAAGGAATACGGTATAAAATCGGCTCTTATGGATTTGGGAGGAAATGTTCAGGTGCTTGGTAAAAAGCCAGACGGCTCCTTGTGGACTGTGGGAATAAAAAATCCTTGGGGAGGAGAGGTGGTCTGCTCAGTGAAGATTTCTGACTGCGCAGTTGTGACCAGTGGTGGATACGAGCGTTATTTTTTAGGCGAAGATGGAAAAAGATATATACATATCTTTGATCCGGAAACAGGATATCCTGTGGAAAGTGATTTAGAAAGCGTTTCCATAATTTGTGACAGTGGTCTATATGCAGATTCATTAAGTACATCACTCTTCGTGATGGGAAAAGACAAAGCCGTTTCTTGGTGGCAACGTAATGGCGGGTTTGATTTTATATTAATAACGAAAGAGGAAGAATTATTTATATCAGATGGAATAAAGGATCGTGTTCAGGTATTCTATCCTTTCAAGGCTGTTTATAACGTGAAATCTTGATTGCTGCCCAATGTTGCTTTTAATCTTGTGAAGATATTCCCCTTTGTATCCCTGAATCTGTCGGAAAGCTTCCTATAATAAGAGAGCGAAAGACCTAGGAGCGACTTCTCCGGAGGTCGTAAAGAAGCCGCGCACTGGCTTAAAGCACTTACCGCAGAAAGCTTCAGGGCTTTCTCAATACCAGACATTAAAGCTCCTTCTGTTATGGATATAAACTGCATGGAAAAAAGGACTTTTCCATTAGGTGTAAAAAGGGAGGATATCAATACGAAAAGCCAAAGAGAGATATGGGGAAGGATAAAAAGCTTACGTCCGCTTAATAATTGAAGCAGGATAGATAAAACAAAAGCAGCGCAAAGTAAAGGGATATTATCTATAAAGAAGATTCCAGCACTTGCTCCGATTATGACAGCTGCAAGAAGAATCTGAGTAATGGCTTTTTTTTGTTTTTTTTCAGATTTTTCCTCTTTATATAGAGAAGCTGCCTCCAATGCAGTTTTTTCTTCTTGTGGATGGCTTCCTTCTTCCTTTGGGTTCTCAGCTTCATTCAGGCTCTTCATTTTCTCTGCTATAAAAGCAGTTATTATACCGCTGGCCGTATTGAAAAGCAGCATGGGACCCAATAAGGAGAAGGTTCCTTGTCCTAAGAAAAGACTGCATAAAAAGATTTGGACAAATGCGCTCAGGGCAGAGCCAGCAAGAGAGATTCCGTATATACTCATGATTTTTTTATTGCAGGCTTTGTTGAGCTTGAAAAGCAGTTGCATAAGAAGGGCGCTGGAAACAGACTGAGACAGAGAAATAAGGAAGAAGGGGGAAAAGAGAGTTCCTCCCATCAGGCTGGAGGCCACGGCTTTGATTACGGAAAGCAGGAAAAAGGCTGGAAAAGGCATTTCGAATGCCAGAAGAATTACGGTGTTTCCCAGTCCTAATCTGAAAAAGGGAATTATTCGGGGTAAAAGTAGTTCTGCATATGAAAAAAGTAAAGTGAGAGCGGAAAGATAGGCTATCTTTTTTTTATTCTGAAATTGCATCGTAATCTTCCCCGTCTTCTACCCTGATCAATACATTGTTGGGCATACAAATAAGAGGCGAACTCCATCCTTGGTTCACACATATTTTATTTTTACATGGAGAGTCTATTATGTGGACTTTCCCTTCTTTTATCTCGAATGTGGTTTCGCCTATAGCTCCTGTGACTGAATATGTACCATTGTTTGAAGCAGAGTATTCATATTGCTCTCCGTTGGCGAGCACAATGACCTTAGAACCTTTTTTTGAAAGAGATTTTATTGTAAGGAATAGACCAGCGGCAAGAAGTAAAGCAAGGATAATGAAGTCTAACGGGCGTAGTGCTGAAAACTTGAATTTCATGGACAGATTATAATACATCCTCCGTTTTAAATGAAGCTATCTATATGTTTTTATTCAATTATTATTTATCTTCATTTATCAGCCAAAAGTTCCGATAATATTGAAAAACAGGTATAACTGTGTAATACTCTATTGTATAATATTCATGATTTGCGTAAGCATCAGTTATAAGCGGTTTTGTCTGTATTCCTTGTATATATTCTGAGGAGAAAGTTTTTTTTTATGAGAAGATATTCTATAGTAACTGTTTTTTTGTGTATTATTTTTTCTCTTTCATTATTTTCCAGCTGTGATCAGTTGTTTGAGACGACAGAAGCAGAAGCTGTGGGGCCTTTTTCTGTGACTTTCGTTACCAACGGAGGTACAGAAGTCACTGCTCTGTCTGTTGAGAATAATCAGGCTGCTACGAAACCGAGGGATCCGACAAAAATTAAATATACCTTTGATAGGGATAATCCTGGTGCATCAGGTGAGACTAAATATGTCTTTATCGGCTGGTACAGTGACGTAGAGTTGACTAAACGCTTTGACTTCGCAACGAAAATCACTGAGAACAAGACTCTTTATGCCAAATGGAGGCCCATAGCTAAATCTAAAATATCTTTGACACCTTCAGGCGGTTCTTTGACTGAATATGAGAAAACTGAAGAAATCTATGCAATAGACAGAGAGAAGGTGGGTAGTAATTTAACTAGAATACCTGGTGGAATTCCTTCCTTTATAAGTGAGAGCGCAGATTCGGAAGACAAGGGTATTTTCATGTATTGGGCTGAGAGGACTGTCGGGTTGAGCCCCTTTATAATGAGCCGTTATGAAGTGACACGGGAACTTTATTCTGCAGTTATGACGGGTAATTCTTTTACTAGCAGTACTCCTGGGGTTACTATAAGAAATAGTGAAGGAAATGTCGTAAGCCCTGGTGATACCACTTATTCTATTGACCCTGCTCCATCCATTTGTGCAGGTGACGATTATCCTATACCAGAAGGTGAGAATGTTGCTAAAAGACCTGTGGATAACGTAACCTGGTATGATGCTGTTTATTTCTGTAACCGTCTTTCTGAAAGTCAAAACCTTACAGCTGCTTATACCGTAACCAATATGACATTGACATTGAATCCTGCTACTCAGGGGGGTGACACTCCTACAATCGGACATATTACGAATGCTTCTGTAAGCCAAGTTTCAGAAGCCACGGGATATAGGCTTCCGACAGAACTGGAATGGGAATTCGCCGCCCGTGGAGGAGATTCCTCTATTGATCCATGGAATTATATGTTCAGTGGTGCTGATACTGAAAATAGCAAAGCTTATAGCGATGTAAACAACTCCGGTCTTGATTCGGTGGGATGGTATGCGTTTAATGTAGCTAATGCAAATGGAAAAACAGCCTTGATTATTCCTCCTGTCGGGGATGAGGCAAGAGTTGCCTGGGGTGCTCGTGAGGTTGGAAAAAAAGGATACAACGAGCTTGGCTTATATGATATGAGTGGAAATGTCGCGGAATGGTGCTTTGATACTCCTATATTTCTAGCAGATAAGGATCCTGCCGGGGCGACTGCAAGCAATGATAGGGTTGTCCGTGGTGGTTCATGGCATACCTCTGCTTCTGATTGTGTCGTTTCGCATCGTGATTTTGTAAATCCGAACACGAAAGCATCAGATATCGGCTTCCGTCTTGCCCGGAGTCTTCCTGCGAACTAAGGTAGTCGGTTCAAGTTAAACCTGAGTTTAAAATAAAAAAGGCTTCTGAGAACAGAAGCCTTTTTTATGGAGATGATCGGACTTGAACCGAGGCTTCAGGTCGCAACTTCTTGTTGCTCCCTTCAGCCCCGCCTACGGTCGCTAGCGGCGGCATTCATGCCGCCTTATCGCAAAAACGCTCCGCTCCGCTCGCCTTTTTGCGCGCTCCCTCCGTTAGTCGGTTCAAGTTAAACCTGAGTTTAAAATAAAAAAGGCTTCTGAGAACAGAAGCCTTTTTTTATGGAGATGATCGGACTTGAACCGACTACCTTTTGAATGCCATTCAAACGCTCTAGCCAGGTGAGCTACACCCCCAAGTTGTGATTATTCTAATATATTTTTTTAAGTTCATCAAGAGGGGGAAGAATTCTTCTCATAAGTTGTTGTTGTCATCACTGATACCACCCCTGCATGAGACGATAAATTTACGAGCTGCGTTCGATATATAGCCTTTTTCGACTGCAAGGGAAATATATCTTTCATCAAGCTTTTCCTGAATCTTTATGATTTTTAGTTCCTTCTTCCTCAGTTCATCTTCTATATATTGCTTGGCAACACAAATAATACCCATGTTTTTTTTGCAGAACTCAATCAAAAGATCAAGGGAAGCAAGCTCGAATTTGGGTTTAAGCTTTACACCATACTTCATAAGATTTATATCAAGCATCCTGCGGGAATAGCTGGATTCTTCAAGAAGAAGAGTCCTGTATGCCGTAAGGTCTGAGAAATGTTTTATATTGGAATCATCGAAATCATAGGCACAGACAAAGTAATCATTTAAGGTAAGGCATTCCGAAAAATCGAAGTCAGAATCAGGAAGGGGTGTGTGAACGAATGAGATATCCACCTTTTTTTGCTTCAGAAGCTCCAAGGATTCCTGGGTGGTGCAATTGGTGACCCGGTAGCGGATTTTGGGATAAAGCTTCTCGAACTCTTTAAGCTTATCAATAAGGTAGTATTTACAGATTGTGTCAGAGGCTCCAATGTTAAGAATTCCTGTATCAAGCGTTGATAAATCTTGCAAAGTCTGGTTCATTGTTTCTATTTGCTTAAAAATAGACTTGCAGTGATTATACATTTCCACTGCTTCCGTAGTAAGCTTTACGCCTTTTTGTTCTCTTATGAAGAGCTGAAAACCTGTTTCATACTCAAGATTCTTTATATGCTGGCTCACAGCAGGTTGTGATATATGGAGCTTGCCTGCCGCACGGGAGATGTTTCCTTCCTCGGCCACAAAATAAAAAATTCTAAGCAGATTAAGGTCATTTATCATATGTTACCCTTCTTTTTTTATGAGCATAAGTATAACTTATCAACAGTATAATAAATATATATTTTACTTATATCAAGTCTTCTGATAGTATTCCCCTGTCTTAAAACATTTTTTGCCATCTGCATAAAGCAGCAAGGCTTAAGAAGGAGCCACAATGAAATTCAGCGGTACAATATCAAGAGGAGTAAGAACTCCTATCATAAAGAAGGGGGATGATTTACCCTCAATCGTAGTCGAGTCTATTGGAAATTGTGTGAAAGAAGCGGGAATAGAGCTTAATGACAGGGATGTGGTTGCCGTTACAGAGGCTGTCGTTGGTATCTCCCAGGGAAATTATGCTACGGCTGATCAAATAGGAAAGGACGTTAAAAACAAATTCGGTGATGCTACAGTAGGTCTTATATTCCCTATAATGAGCCGGAATCGTTTCTCCATGCTTTTGAAGGGTATTTCCAGGGGCTGTAAAAAGCTTATAGTAATGCTTTCCTATCCTGGGGATGAAGTGGGAAATAAGCTTATTTCTCCAGATTTACTTATGGATTCTGGAATTAACCCCTATTCTGATGTTTTCACTGCAGAGGAGTTTCATAAGATTTTCCCCAATACTGTACACCAGTTCACAGGTGTGGATTATATCCAGTATTACAAAGATGCCTGCGAGTGCGAATGTGAGATTATCCTTGCCAATGACCCCAGGGCAATCCTGAAATATACAGACAACGTGATTGTAGCTTCTATCCATGAAAGAAAGCGCAACAAGAAAATCCTTGAGAAAGCGGGGGTAAAGAAGTGCTACTGCTTGGACGAGCTTCTTACTGAAAGTGTGGATGGTTCGGGCTTCAACGAGAAATTCGGTCTTCTCGGCTCAAATCTGGCCACAGAAAATTCCGTGAAGCTTTTCCCCCGTAACTGTCAGGCTCTGGTAGAAGATATCCAGGCAAGACTGAAGAAAATCTATAACAAGAATATTGAGGTTATGGTATATGGCGACGGCGCCTTCAAGGACCCTCAGGGAGGAATCTGGGAGCTTGCCGATCCTGTAGTTTCCCCCGGTTTCACCAGTGGTCTTGTGGGAACTCCGAATGAGCTTAAGCTTAAATATCTTTCTGATAATGAATTCAAGGGGCTTAAGGGAGAAGAGCTGAAAGATGCCATGATCAAGAGAATCAAGGCGAAGGATGCCAATCTTAAGGGCCGTATGGAGACACAGGGAACGACACCCCGTCAGCTTACTGACCTTCTTGGAAGTCTTTCTGACCTTACCTCCGGTTCCGGTGACAAGGGAACTCCTGTTATTCTGATTCAGAATTACTTCAGCAACTACGCTGACCAATAAAAAGAAAGGACGCACCTTTATTGAGAGGTGCGTCCTAAATACTTATAGCTGACTCCGTGGATTCAGTTGCAAATTCCGTCACCGCTTCTAAAGTATTTAAAAATAATGTATTATATGTAGTATGAACAATGATGCCATAAAAGAGCTTCTTCTTAGGCTTGAAGAGACTTCTATAGATTTTACAGTTACTCTTTCTGGAAAAGAAAGCAAAAAAGTCAACGGCTTGTATAAGCCGGAGACCCATGAGATTATCCTTCACAACAAAAACTTCAAATCTGATAATCAGCTTGTGTATACTGCTATCCACGAGTATACCCACCATCTGATCACCGAGAAAAAACTTGATGAGACGGGCGGCTTGGGAAACTGCGGTAAGGCAAGGGCTCATACGAACGAGTTCTGGGCTAAATTCCACAGCCTGCTGGAGATAGCAGAGCAGCAGGGTGTCTATGTCATAGGCTTGGAGGATTCTCCGGAGCTGGCCGCGCTGACTGATGACATAAAAAAGAATTATCTTGAGAAAAACGGAAGCTTGATGCTGGAGTTCGGAAAGAAGCTGGCGGAAGCCCATAAGCTTTGTGAGCAGGCGAATATCCGCTACGAGGATTATATAGACAGAGTTCTTCAACTGCCAAGGACGACAGCGAAAACCATAACAAAAATCAGTACGGAAAACTTGAATCCTACCATGGGTTTCGAGAATATGAAAATGATTTCAAAAATCTCGGATGCCCAGAAGAGGAACGAGGCGGAACAACAGCTTCTTTCAGGCAAAAGTCCGGATACGGTCCGCTCCCTGATGGTGAAAAAAGCCGAAGAAGTGGATGTCAAGACAAGGCTCGAGAAAGAAAAAAACAGACTTGAGAAAACGATATCCCAGCTGACTTCACGATTGGAAATGGTTAATGAAAGCCTTTCGAATCTTTAGTCTACTTGTCTGTATTTTTCTTACAGGAACTGTTTTTTCCCAGGTAAGCATGCCCTCTGTCTCCATGCCGGAACTATCGTCTCCTTCTATGCCTTCTGTCACTATGCCCTCGCTTTCAACGTCGGCAACATCGGATGATAATACGGACTCCAATAATAAGAGTGACAAAAGTTCAGACAGCTTGCTCGGGACAGGACTTACAGCCACGGCTCTATTAGGACTCTCCAATACTACAGGACTGGATACTCTTTCTGGACTGCTGGGAAGTGCCGACGGAATTGCCGGTTCTACGACAGATGCTTCTTCTGCTTCCTCTTTGTCAGCCCTTTCTTCTTTGATTTCTGGTGAAGGTTCTCTTTCTCCCTTGTCCCTGACCCAGGGGAACACTGGCAGTACGAATTATATCCTGCTTTCCCAGATTATCGATAAGCTTAATGATATTTCTTCAAAGCTGGAGGGAGAAACCGCCAACTCAGACTCATCAAAAGATCCTGCCACCAGCACTGCATCCTCGTCCGCTTCTGCATCAAGCAGTGCCTCTGGTCTGGCGAGCGGCGGCAGCAAGACTTCCCCTCAGATGGAAATAATGCGTTTTCGAGTAAATGGCATGAATATCCTTTCATCAATTACGGATATATATATTTCAAAACCCGAAGAGGACGGGGCTTTTCTTGTGGTAGGAGACCGCACCTATACAGCGGACTATAAAAAACGCACCGAGACTTTCTATATGTTTTTCACAGTGGAAAAGGGAGATATGAGAGTGACGGTTAAAGTCCTTCAGGATTACGAGAATACGAACTCTTTTTTATACCGTTTGTCAGAGCTTACTTCCCTGAATGCAAAAAAGACGGGTAATCTTGTTTCCATTTTGGTGAACAACCCGTCTTTTAAATTAGATTTCCTTCTTTCCCTGGATTAGTTTTTATTTCCACTCAACTGAATAGACAGCATTTTTGTAGTCGGAAAGAAAAGCTGCCATTGTGGCCGTGATTTCTGCTGTTTTACCTTTGAAGGTGCCTTTTGCATAATCAGGAACAGAGACTGAAGTGATTGTTCCTGGTGTGGAAATCTGGAACATGAATTTAAAAGTGTTGGCCTCATCAGCAAGTTTTCTTCCGTAAACAACCGCAACTGTGTCAACGTATTCTTCCTTGTCCATTTCCTCTCCTGTAAAAAGAGGTGCCATCAGAAGATCTGCATATCCGGTATTATCTTCCGGCAGGTAGGTAAGAAGATGCTGCATGAATTCTGGGGTAAGTTTTAAAGAAAAGCTTTTCTTTCCGTTTTTTTCTGTAATTGAGAACATTTCTGGAACATCAGGCAGAATTTTGTCTATTGAGTCAGGACCAGTGACACAATCAATTGAGACTCCGTATCCTGTGCAGCTTTTTACTGAGAATCCAGCTTTTGTAAGTCCATCAGACATGAGTTTCTCATCAGCGGAAGTCATTTCCGGGGATGCATTCGTCGTTGAATAAAAAACATCTGCTACGGTCTCACCAGTATTACTTGCGAAGTCGACAGCCATTTTATCATCTTTGGCATTTGTCGTTATATTAATCTTGACAACTGGCGAACAGCCTGAAATAACCAGTATGACGGCAAAAAGACAGGCTGTGAATAATACTTTCAATACAGATTTTGAAGAATAAGGTCTTTTCATACTTTATAAATGCCTATAGATGTGGAATTGTTACACGAAGTCCTGTCTGAAACTTTATGCTTGAAGCTGCTGTGTCGAGTATGGAAAGAGCGGCTCCGTCTGCCTTATTAAATACAGTGACCGATATATCCTGATACAAACTGAATCTAAGATTTCCTATGTTTAAGGAAGGAGTCTGGAAAGAAGCTCCAAGGATTCCTGGGAATATTGAGGCTCCGATTTTTTTTGAAGTATTTGGCAGTACAGGAGTTCCTATGGTAAATACCGGACCTGCGTATATCCTGATATAATCATTGAGCGTGGCTGAAACCAGAAGCTTTATCTGACATATACTCATGGAGGGGTCGTAATCGACAGCTAATCCTAATCCAGGTTTCATGTCACTTGCCAAGTATGAAGCAGCTGCCTCTATATCCACACCCCTGAAAATAAGACCGAATTTTTTTGTGTTGAATAAAGTCCATCCCCCTGACAGAGAAAAATCAACGCCGATATTATTCAGGAAATTGCTGGCATTTATCCATTGAGTGGAGTCTGAGGATTGACTAGCCGTCTCTTCTTCGGGTTTTGCGTTTTGTATGATTTCTTCTGTCCTGTTGGGAGTTGTTATTTTCGTTTCTTTGTCTTCTTTGTTTATAGAGGCGATTATTATACCAGAGGAGGGAATGGACTGAGTGTTCCCGGTGCTTGAAGTCTGGTTGTTGCTGGAAGCAGTAGGTTGAGTGTTGCTTATGCTTGGAGTCTGTGTACTGCCGGAGCCTGTTGGCTGAGTACTTCCGGTGCCGGGCGTTTGAATGTTTCCTGAGCTTGCAGATTGTCCTGCATTGTTTGTTGTTGAAGCAGCATCGCTAACTGGATCCAATATACGTCCTGTACAATAATAAGTCCTTTTCCAGTATGATTCGGTGAGCTTTGAAATGATAACTCCCGTTCTTGTACCTGCACTGGCGGCATGAATCATTTGTCCGTCACCGATATATATAGCCACATGAGAGACATTTTTTCCGTCCTCGCTGAAAAAAAGCAGGTCACCCGCCTGTTTTCCAGAATCTTCTATTATTCTTGAATATGAACAGATCTGACTAGCTGTACGGGGCAATGATAATCCTATACCTTTAGCTGCTAAAAAAATAAGTCCGGAACAGTCTATTCCATTTTTTGAGGTTCCACCATACACATATGGGGTACCTAACAACTGTTTTGCATTTTCAATAAGTTGATTACGTTTGTTAAGAGCTGCCGAATCAGAACTCTCTGCATAAATGGAAAAGCTGGAAACTAACAGGACTAATAACAAAAAAAATATAAAGCCTCTCTTTTCAGTCATAGGGTTTAATATAGCACAAAAAAACAAGAAAAACAATAAAATAGGAATAGGAGACAACATTACAAAAAAACAAAAATTATTATATTGTCGTGCAACTTTTTTCAACTTTACATAGTCTATATTAATAAGACAGGAGAACTGTCTTTTCTTGAAATTCGAATTAAATAGGAAAGGAAAATGACACAGCAGAAAGAACTTCCATGGGCATTTCTTGATTCATGGAGAGGAAAGACATTCCAAGGGGAATGGCCAACCTTACCAGAAATGTTCAGAATCACGGTGGAACGCTACCCGGAGAGAAATTGTTTTACAGTTTTTGAACCAGACAGGAATACTCTTACTTATAAACAGGTTCTTGCCAATGTGGAAAAACTCAGTTACTGGCTTTATGAGCAGGGTATAAGAGCTGGAGACAGAGTAGCCGTTACCGGAAAGAATTCTCCTGAGTGGGCTACAGTTTTTCTTGCCACCCATTTTTGTGGTGGTGTAATTGTCCCTATAGATCATGGTCTCCATGAGAACGAGGTTGAGAATCTTTTGAATACGGCAAAGCCAAAGATTTTCTTCCTTGATGAGGAAAAATATCCTTATTTTAAGGAACATGCCGGTGATATGAAAATCATGTCCCTGTCAAAACAGTACGAGGACAAATACGTATACAATCTTGAAGCCTCCAAGGCCTTTGAGACAGATAAGCCTAAAGAAACTGACCTGGCCGCTATCCTCTTTACCTCAGGAACAACAGGAAATCCTAAGGGTGCTATGCTGTCTCACAGAAACCTGGTTTCTGACTGCTATATAGCCCAGCTTCATCTTACCATTCTTCCCACAGATGTTTTCTATGCATTGTTGCCAATACATCACTCCTATACAATGCAGGCCGTATTCATTGAGTCTATATCAGTAGGTGCTGAGATTGTCTTCGGTAAGTCTATGGCTGTTTCCCGTATGCTCAAGGAGCTTCGTGAAGGAAAGATAACCATGCTTTTGGGAGTTCCTCTCCTCTTCAACAAGCTGCTTGCAGGTATAATGAAGGGAATAAAAGAGAAGGGGCCTATTGTTTACGGTATACTCCGCTTTATGATGGGTATTTCCTATCTAATAAAGAAGATTTTCAATGTCAATGTCGGTAAGAAAATGTTCGGTGCTGTGCTCAAGAAGGCCAGTATTGATAATCTTCGTATAGCTATCTGTGGTGGAGGACCTCTTGCTGCCAGCGTATTCAAGGTATACAACGAGATGGGTATAGACTTCATTCAGGGATACGGACTTACAGAGACTTCTCCTATTATTGCCCTTAATCCTAAGGAGCATTTCAAGATTGAGAGTGTAGGAAAGTATTTCACTCCATGGATGGAGATGCGTATCGATAATCCTGATGAGAATGGCATCGGTGAGGTTCAGGTAAAAGGTCCTATGGTTATGCAAGGATACTACAATATGCCTGAGGAAACTGCCGCAGTCTTTACTGAGGACGGATGGTTTAAGACAGGAGATCTTGGAAAGCTTGATTCAGAGGATTATCTTTACCTTTCTGGCCGCGCTAAGAACATGATTGTTACAGAGGGCGGTAAGAATGTTTTCCCAGAGGAAATTGAGAACGCATTCCAGCTCTTTGATGATATCGAGCAGATAACAGTCCAGGGGTATATAATGGACGCAGCTGCCAAGTCTGAGGGAATTGAGGCTCTTGTATATGCATCTGATGCAGCCTATAGCAGATTGGGTGGTGAACGTGGAAATGCAGATTCAGACGCCAAGGTCAAGGCTTGTGTAGAAGAAATCGTCGCAAAAGTAAACAAGACAGAGCAGCCTTATGCAAGGATCTCAAAGATTACAATGCTGGACAAGCCTCTTGAAATGACTACCACAAAGAAAGTTAAGAGAAACTACAACAAATAAGCTGAAAAAACGACGGCCTCAAAAATCTGCTGAGGTCGGGCGTTTTAACAGCCCTGCACGGACGGTATCGAGGTTTACGGTACCGTCTTTTTTTATAAGAGTAAGATCTCCTATATCCAGATCAAAGGGGCGGCGGGCTATGTGCTCCGGATAATGGGAATCACTGGAGGTGGTCAGATGGTAGCCCAGAGTATCCAAGGGCACTTGCTTGCCGGTGAAGGGATCTGCGATTAAGGGGGGAATCCTTGTGACTTCAAGGGCATCGTAATTGCCCTCGGGGATAAAGCCCAGCTGACTGGAAAGGGAGAAAGCCGGCCTGTCCGCATGGGCAGGAATACATAGTCCCCCCAGCTGATGGATGCGTTCCTCCAGATCATCCACAGAAAAAGCTGTTGAGGTAATAAGGTATTTGTCCACCTCTCCCAGAATATCTTCGTTTTCGTCCACATATACCTGATCACCCGTTTTTTCCGGGTCATTCATTATGGGTGGCAGCTGATTATATACTTCTTCACTAAAATCCAGAGCAGTCTGTAGGTCAGAGAAAAGGCTGAGTACATGTACCTCTTCCTGAGTCTGGACTTCCATTCCATAAAGAGCCGCTATTCCATGCTTTTTGCAGGCGACAGCGAAGGCGGGGCAATTGAGGGCTGTGTTGTGATCCGTAAGTGCCGCAAGCTGTACACCCTTCTCAGCAAGAAGCTCTGCTATGTAAGAGGGAGACATGGAAAGGTCTCCGCAGGGTGAAACGCAGGAATGGATATGGAAGTCACATTTTATTATCAATTCTTATTACTGCTCCTTCAAAATTTCATAGAGTTTACCTGAGACTGAGAACTGGTTCTCTGCCGTACGCAGAAGAGCTACCCCCTCTTCCTTTGCAGCCTCAAGAAAGTCGTCTGGAACGGGACGGTTGTTGCATATTATGATCGCAGGGGAATCCTTCAAAGATGCCACAGCCATAGTGTTCTTATGAGACTGTATGGTTATAAGGACGCTCTCATCCGGGGCATTCCCCATCACATCGCTCAAAAGGTCCGATGTATATGCGGTTGTTATCTCCCTGTCCTGGAAAGAATCATGAAGAACTTCCAGCTTCAGTAAATTAATCAAATCTTTTGTTTTCATCATTTTATTCCTTATTAGAAGTACGGAGGAAAGGTCTATCTGAAAGGAGTACCTGGGAGGCGCTCTCCTGATCCGTCTAGACTTCTCTTTTTTCCTGAGGATTAAAGAAAAACCAGGAATGAACGGTGGTCCCTTTTCCTACCTCAGATTGTATCTTGAAACCATCAGAAACCCGTCTGGTATTCGGGAGCCCCATTCCAGCTCCGAAGCCCAGGGCCCGAACCCTGTCAGAGGCGGTGGAGAAGCCTTCTGTCAGGGCTTTTTCCACATCCTTTATACCTGGACCTATATCAGTGGCTTCTATCGTCAGCTTTTCTGGTGTTATGTAATAGCGCATTATGCCACCTTGGGAGTGGACGACTTGGTTTATCTCCAGCTCGTAGCTTGCGATTCCGATGCGGCGGGACAAAGCCGGATCAACATTCATACCCCTCAGTATTTTTTTGACTTCAGTGGAGGCTTGCCCTGCCGTCTCAAAATTGAAGGGCTCAGTTTTGAATTCAATGACCCTGTTGGGCATTTTCTTCAAATCCTCCACCTTTTGAAGCAGAGAGCTTCTTTCCGTGGAGTTTGAGGCAAGCTGAGAACCGTTTTCCAAAGCAGCCTGAGCCTGCATTGCCTCTCTTTCAAGGCGCTCCACCTCTTTGTTCATGGCCACAAGAAGGGCAGAAATGACATCGGAGGTCGTCACGATTCCCACCAGTTCGTTTGTCGTGTTAAGGACTGGGAATCGGCCATATTTGAATTTGTTGAAATATGAGACAGCGAAGGAAAGGGGCATGTTGTCCTGGAGCACGATGATGTTACGAGTCATCTTTTTGTCGCAGCTTTCATCGATTGTGCCTGTATCAAAAGCACTTACGATATTGTCCATGGAGACAAGCCCGGCAAGATTCTTTCCGACAACGACAGGAACTCCTGTTATATGGTGTTCTTTCATAACCTGCTGTGCCGTCCTGAATGTGTCAGTAGGAGCGATTGTGACCACATCTGTTGTCATTACGTCCTTTACTTTCAGTTTGAAAAGCAGTTCTATTACAGCTTCCGGAGAAGAGTCCTGGTTAAGAGGAATAGTCTGGGGATTTTGCTTGTTGATATTGTCCATGAAGATAATTATACAGCCTGAATGAGACCCTGTCATGAATAAAATAACAATTTATAGTACGTATTTATCTATAAATCTGGCCACCCCGTCCTGATCATTTGTTTTTTCCGTGACATGAGCCGCAATTTCTTTTATTTCATCAAGGCCGTTTATCATGGCGACACTGTGGTGAGCATATCTTATAAGTGATTCATCATTCATACTGTCACCGAAAGCCATGGTTTCGGACTGTTTTATTCCCAATCGTTGGCAAAGCCAGCTGAGGGCTTCTCCTTTACCGCAATTGGCCGGCAGAATTTCAAGGAAATAGGGCTTACTGATGAAGAAAACTGCTTTATCCTCAAAGGTTTCGCGGAGTTTTTTCAGAACAATCTGAAGATGGGCAGGTTCTCCAGGAATCACCATTTTAGGCCAGCCCTTGGAAAGAAAAGCAGAATAATCCTTGACGACCCCCTGCTTAAGGCCGCTCAGACGCAAGTCCACATCAGTCCATTTATTGGGCTGAGGCACATAGATGGTGGCTGCGTCATAAACCTCCGGGAAGAGTCCCTCTTTTGAAACCATTTCATAGGCACCCATAAGGACATCAGGGTTCACATGCTGTTCGAATATTGTTTTCCTTTCATGAAGATCAGTTATTGAGGCTCCGTTCTGGGCTATTATGTAGCGACCTTGCTGGAAGCCGGCTATATCAAGGCGGCTTACGTAATTTAGTATAGCATTATCCGTCCTGCCAGAAGCGATTACCACGAAAATTCCAGAGGCTGCTGCCTTTTGCAATACGGAGACTGTGTAGTCCGATATGGTAAGATCATCTTTCAAGAGAGTATCGTCAAGATCTATGGCTATGATTTGTACAGGATATTTGGTCATGGGGTGATACTATCCCCCGGGGCAAGTAAAGTCAAGGCAGGGCAAAATTCAAAACTGCATTTAACAATTTTTATGATTTTTTGTTAACTCGACTTAACAAAAAATGATATTTTGATTTATAATTTAACCATGGAAAAGCTCATAGAAACATTTCGTAAGAAAATCAACTCAATAGAAATGGCTTTTATCCGTAGTCTTGAAAGCAAAATCAACTGGAATGCGCGCCTTATCTGTATACGCGGTTCAAGAGGTACTGGAAAAACTACGCTTTTACTGCAGCACATAAAAAAAACTTTTGTAGAAAACCTTGATAAAGTCATCTATGTTAGTTTAGACAATCTATATTTTTCGGATAACTCATTGATAGATTTTGTAGATAGGTTTGTAAAACATGGTGGAACACATCTTTTTTTTGATGAAGTTCACAAATACCCAGACTGGTCACGTGTAATAAAAAATATTTATGATGATTATCCAGAATTACATGTTGTATTCACTGGTTCTTCTCTTCTTGAAATAGTAAATGCTCGGTCAGATTTAAGCCGTCGTGCTCTTGTTTATAATTTACAGGGACTTTCATTCCGTGAGTATTTGAATCTTTGCGCAAAAACAGATTTTCCAATTCTGACCCTAGAGGGGATCATCTCTGAAAATGAAAAACTGTCTTCTGATATTGCGACAAAAATCAAGCCTTTTGAGTACTTCGATGATTATCTTAAGTTCGGTTACTACCCCTATTTTTTGGAAGGAATAGATGATTATTATACTCGCCTTAACGAAACTGTTAACTTGATTTTGGAAATTGAACTTCCTTTGTTAAGAAAAATTGATGTTTCCTACATAACAAAAATAAAGAAGTTGCTTGCCCTAATCGGAAAATCAGCTCCCTTTATTCCCAATGTTACCGAACTTGCTTCGACTGTTCAAATTGCGCGACAAACACTTTTGCAGTATTTCCAATATCTTGAAGAATCCAAACTGATATATCAGGTATTTAAACAGTCACGAGGACTTGGAGTATTCGAAAAACCCGACAAGATTTTTCTTGAGAATACCAACCTTATGTTTATGCTAAGTAATACTGAAACAAATGTAGGAAATATCCGTGAGACATTTGCATTCAACCAGCTTTCCCATAGTCATGAAGTGTTTTTTTCCGAACAAAGTGATTTTTTTGTTGATAAAAAGTTCACGTTTGAAATCGGTGGTAAAAACAAAAAACGCAAGCAGATTTCTAATATTCCTGATTCGTATATTCTTGCGGACAACATTGAATTCGGAACAGAACGCAGAATCCCTATCTGGCTGTTAGGTTTTCTGTATTGAAGGGCGTTCCCTGCGGTCAGCAAAGCTGCCCACAGATCGCTACGTCCAGGATTTCATTCTGGCACAACTTCGTTATGCCAGAACGCTTCGCACCCCTACCATCCCACAACAGGGGTTTGAACAAGAAGGCCAAAAAGTGTATTCTATTGCATACCGTTCACACCTGGAGGATATGGTGACTAACGAACTTGTATTGGTGATTGATTTTGGCGGACAATATAATCAGCTTGTGGCGCGCCGTGTCCGTGAATGCAACGTTTACTGTGAGATTTATTCCTATAAAACAGACATTGAGAAAATAAAAGCCATGAAGCCAAAGGGCATCATCCTTACAGGTGGTCCCAGCAGCTGCTATGAGGAAAATGCGGCGACCTGCTCTCCTGAGCTTTTCCAGCTGGGGGTTCCTGTCCTGGGTCTTTGTTACGGGGCTCAGCTTATGCAGCACGTCCTGGGTGGCAAGGTGGAACGGGCCGATGACAGGGAATACGGTAAAACCGCTCTTTCTGTGGATCCTTCTTCAGCTCTTTTTGAAGGCGTACCCTCAGAGACCACCTGCTGGATGAGTCACTTCGATTACATAAGCCGTATGGCTCCCGGCTTTAAGAGCATAGCCCACACAAAAAACTGTCCTGTCGCCGCCGCTGAAAACCCGGCTGCCGGACTTTACGCCATCCAATTCCACCCGGAAGTTCTGCATACTCCCCAGGGAACTAAGATGCTCTACAACTTCGTCCGTAAAATCTGCGGTTGCTCTGGTGACTGGAAGATGGACGCCTTTGTTGAGGAGAGCATAAAGAAAATCCGTGCAAAAGTCGGCAAAGGTAAAGTTCTTTGCGCCCTTTCCGGCGGTGTGGATTCCTCCGTTGCCGCAGTCCTTCTTTCCAAGGCTATAGGCCAGCAGCTGACCTGTGTTTTCGTTGACCACGGACTTCTCCGTAAGAACGAAGGCGATGAGGTTGAGGCTGTTTTTGGGCCGAAGGGTTCTTATAAACTGAATTTTATCCGGGTGAATGCCCAGGAGCGTTTTTATATAAAGCTTGCTGGAGTCTCAGAGCCTGAGCGCAAAAGAAAAATCATCGGCAGTGAATTCATCCGTGTTTTCGAGGAAGAAGCCAAGAAAATAGGCTCCGTAGACTTCCTGGTTCAGGGAACGATTTATCCCGATGTGGTGGAAAGCGGGCTGGGGGGAGAATCTGCCGTAATTAAGTCTCACCACAATGTAGGTGGACTTCCTGACTGCGTAGACTTCAAGGAAATAATAGAGCCTCTCCGGGATCTCTTCAAGGACGAGGTGAGAAAAGTCGGTCTTGAGCTTGGTATTCCAGAGAATCTGGTTTTCCGTCAGCCCTTCCCCGGCCCCGGACTCGGAATCCGTATAATAGGAGATATAACAGCAGAGAAGGTCCGCATGGTTCAGGATGCGGATGCCATTTACCGGGAAGAGATTCAAAATGCTGCGGAAAAATGGAAAAAAGAAAATGGCATGAAGCTTGGGAAAGCCGATGATGGAGCCGCTGGAATGTTTGATGGCTGCGGTGGAAAAGCAAGTCCTGCGGAAAGATTCAAATATGCCATGGAGATGAATCCACCCTGGATGCCCGACCAGTATTTCGCAGCTCTTACAAATATGCGTTCCGTGGGGGTTATGGGTGACGAGCGCACCTATGATTATGCCGTGGCTTTACGTGCAGTAAAGACAATTGACTTTATGACAGCAGAAGCCGCACAAATCCCCTGGGAGGTGACCCAGTTAGTCATGAGCCGCATAATAAACGAGGTGAGGGGAGTCAACCGCTGTATGCTTGATATCACCAGTAAACCACCGGGAACTATAGAATTAGAATAAGCTGGATTGAGGGCATCTTTCTTGCATAATAAGTAGTTTTTATATAGAATCATGTCCTATGAAAGCGTCACAAACATTATTATCTACACTGAGAGATTCTCCTTCAGATGCAGTTATCGCAAGCCATCAGCTTATGATGCGCGCAGGCCTGATCCGCAAGCTTGGAAACGGCCTTTATTCATATATGCCCCTGGGACTCAGGGCATTCCGAAAAGTTGAGAATATAATCAGGGAAGAGCTGGATAAAGCAGGCCTTCTTGAGATGAAACCCACTGTTGTCGTTCCCGGTGATATCTGGAAAGAAAGCGGCCGTTGGAACACTATGGGTGAGGAGATGCTCAAGCCGGTTACCCGCGGCGGTCAGGACATGGTTGTTAGCCCCACTGCGGAAGAGGCCTTTACTGCCCTTATCCGGGATGGACTTACAAGCTACAAGCAGCTTCCTATAATTGCATATCAGATAAATACTAAATACCGTGATGAGATCCGCCCCCGCTACGGCGTTATGCGCGGCCGTGAGTTCACCATGATGGATGCATACTCCTTCGATGCGAATCAGGCTTCCCTTGATGAGTCATACGAAAAATGCGCCCAGGCCTACAGACGTATTTTCAAGCGCATGGGTCTTTCTACGATCTCTGTGAAGGCAGATACCGGTGCTATGGGTGGCTCCGGCTCGGAAGAGTTCATGGTAGAAAGCGAGGTGGGTGACGATACCCTTATCCTTTGCCCTAAATGTGGTTATGCAGCCAATGTGGAGAAGGCTTCCTGCAAGGATGATATAGCCCTTGATAAGGATGGAAATCCACAGAAGCCCACAAATCTTGCAGTGGAGGAAATCCCCACACCTGATGTAAAGACCATAGATGACTTGGCAAAGTTCCTTAATACCACATCCCAGGCCTTTATAAAGACGCTTATCTATAAGGTAGAGAATTGTGCCATCGATCTGTCTTCTGTCGAATGCTGCAAGCAGCTGAAAAAAGAGAAGACGGAGGCCGGTGCCTTCTACTATCCAGAAGCCTTTGTCGCTGTTTGTATCCGAGGAGATTTGGATGTGAACGAGGCAAAGCTTGCCGCTGCTCTTAAAGCAAGCAGTGTTGAGCTTGCCGCTGACCAGGATGTGGAGCGTATAACAGATGCTCCGGTTGGTTTCGCAGGCCCTGTGAAAATGGTAAAGGCACCTGTTATTGCTGATAAATCTGTTATGACTATGCACGACACAGTAACTGGCGGTCTTAAGAAGGATGTGCACTTTATCCATGTGGAGCCCAACAGGGATTTTACTCCCTTTATGGTGACAGATGTACGCACGGTTGTTCCGGGAGATAAATGTCCTGACTGCGGTGCAGACTTCTATTCAAAGAAAGGAAACGAGCTTGGCCATATTTTCAAGCTTGGCGATAAATACACAAAGTCAATGAACGTGACTTATCTGGACGAGAACGGTAAGCTTCAGACTCCGGTCATGGGCTGCTACGGTATCGGTGTGGACAGAACCCTGGCCTCAATCATCGAGGAGCACCACGATAAGGACGGCATCTGCTGGACGATGAGTACAGCTCCCTATCAGGTTGCCATTGTGCCTGTCAAATACGAAGGCGTGATGAAGGAAAAGGCTGATAAGATCTACGAAGAGCTGACCTCAAAGGGAATAGAGGTTCTTCTTGATGACAGGAATGAGCGCCCCGGCGTCAAATTCAAGGATGCAGACCTTATAGGCTTCCCTGTAAGAATCGTTGTGGGTGAGAAAAATCTTCCCAATGTGGAGCTCAAGCTCAGGAAAGAAAGTGATTCAAGTCTTGTAGCTGCTGACGAAGTGGCAGACAAGGTTGCGGCAATCGTAAAAAAGGAGCTTGAGGAGCTTTCGAAATAGTATTCGGTTCTAGTGGCGGGGAAAGATATGCGGAAAAGAATAAGTGTTTTTATACTGGTTTTTATTTGTGCGGGGCTTTTTGCCGTACCTGGTGTCAAAGCTCTTATTCCTGATCTTCCCGGACAATATGTCTATTATCGGGATTATACATTCCCTGAGGAGGCATATTTGGGCTTTCTCCGCTACGATGAAGAAACTTATGCCGCAAGATTGATTACTTGTAAAGACGGTAATATACTTAAAGATGTCACCAGCTATATTTCTATGGATAGTTCTGCTGATCATATCGAATTGACAGGGGAAAAAATCGTAGGTGCGGCTTTGGGAACTGGTGATGTTGATATCCTCAATTACCTGCATGATTTTATATACGAATTCGCAGGTCGTAGGAAAAAGCTTAACGACAGGGATTTTTCCACGACTCTTGTGATCAGTGACGATTATCCCCAGTTCGGTGGTTCAGTAAAAATAGAATATGATTTTTACATACCTCTTTTCAATGTCTCTAATATCCGTTCTTCAAATGGAAAGACTCTTTTTGAGATCGTCTGTACGGGCTCTATAACTGCTGACAGTGATGCGGCTTTCTCCAGCTTTAAGGGGATTCCCAAGATAGAATCATCTTCTGTTTATTCCGATGAACTGCCTGAGGAAGAATGGGTGGAGCAGAGTGATTATCTTTGGACTTTAGGTGAGAAAGCCATTTATACCACAGACTATATAGCCTGCGATGATGAGACCTTTTCGGCTGAGAATGGCTATACCTTGTTGCAATACTATGCAAGAATGCTGACATCTTCCACAAATTACTATTACGTTCTGCTTGATGATGCAGATATCCTTATAGATGATGATTCCTTGTTTTTTGTGTATGAGATTTATGATATTGAGACTGGTACAAGACAGAAAACAATTAAACGTCTGTATAGAATGGATTCCAGCTTATTTGAGGCGACAGAAGAAAACTACAATTATTATGCATTTTCTGAGATAATAGCAGATTCAGAATTTTATAACAAATACGAGGATTACTTATTCTCTGTTATTAATGGAATGATGCAATAGAAAGCGGAGCTCCTATAAAAACTCCTTCCAATCCGAGATAGTCCATTTTTTCCCCTTCTATTAAGAACTGCACGTTATTGATGTTGCTGAAAGCAGAGGCTGTGTAGACAATCTGCATAAGTTGGCCGTAGTAGCCTTCGACTCCATACTGATTGTATCTGAAGGCATCGCTGAAGTTTATCGTGGCTGTGCCGTTTTTAACGGAGGCGCCGAGAAGCTTTGTTCCCTGGGGAATCAGTGTTATATAGCCTTTCTCCACTTCATTTAAATCTGGTCCTTCAAGAAGGGCCGTTATTGCGGCTGTAAGAGGTGTGGTGGTTTTTGCTATGGAACGGACAGTTTCTTTCCTGAGCACTGAGCCTTCACTGTCAATTTCTATAAAGAATAGATGCTGCTTCATTTGCGCAGTAGTGGCAGGAGCTTCCGAACCGGAGGAATCAACAACAGAGGAAGCTGTCTCCTTTTTTTCAGCATCGGTTGTGCTTTCTTTCAGGGCTGCAGGAGTATTTGTCGTAGAAGAGCCGGCGGTCGTTGACGATGCGGGCTGAGCATCCTTTGCTGCTGTCTGCTCCTGGGAGGAGGCTTTGTTATCAACGGGTTTTGCGGAACTGCTTGCAGAGCTGCCATCACCGGCAATTGCATTCAGTACTATCGGGGCCTGACTTGTCTCTATTTCTGCAGTTATGTTTTTATCTTGTATGCTTTCAAGCTCTGCTACAGGTTCATTTTCTTCATCTGATGTATGATTCACTATGAATTCTGGCTCTGTTCCGAATACTTTGGAAAAGAAGCCTGTTGTCTGAAGAACGGAAAAAATACGGTTTTTGTTTACGAGAAAAAGAATAAGTAGAATTAATGCGAAGATAATCCAAAATATAGCGGATACTCCAGGATATTTCTTTTTTTTGTTTTTTTCGAACATGTGAAGAAGTATAAAACAAGAAAACATATTTGTACAGGTATAAGCCTTGGCCCTTTTTACCATTTGACAGCTTCTTACTGCCCTGTTATAGTTCATTTGTGAAAACTTATTCAGGAATTCCTGTTTCATCAGGAATAGGAATTGGCAATGTCCAAATAGTCGAAAATGAAGAAATCGTGGTTCCCGATTATAAGGTAGCTGTCTCCGAGAAACAAGAGAATTGGGAAAAATTTGAGCAATCCTGCAGTAAATCGATAAATTATCTTTCCGAGCAGATGACCAAGGCAGATAAGGAACAGTCTGATATTTTCCAGACACATCTCATGATGCTCTCTGACCCTGAATTCATAAAAGAAGTAAAAGCTGCATTCGATGAGGATGAATACTGTATAGAGTTTATCCTGAATAAAAAAGTAAAAGAGTTTGCGGAGCGTTTAAAGACATCTGGAAACGATTATCTTGTGGAGAGAGCCGATGATATTATCGATGCTTATGATTGGGTTTTTCGTGATATGCAGGGAATCCCCTTCGATAAGCTTGATTCAGTTCTTGAAGGTTCTGTTGTCGCGGCTCTTTCTTTGAAACCTTCCGATGCTCTTGCTCTTTCTAAGAAAAAAATCGCGGCAATCGTCACTCATGAAGGCGGTTCTACAAGCCATCTTGCCATACTGGCCCGTGCCTATGGTATTCCTTATGTCTCCGGAATAGAAGGTATAAATACACTTTTTAACGATAATTCTCTTCTTATTGTAGATGGAAATAGCGGAAGCATCATTTGTGGTCCTGACGAAGAAACGGTGACCGTTTACAAGAAAAAGCTTCAGGAGGAAAGGGAAGAGAAAGAGAAACTTCTTCTTTTGTCCGAAAAGCAGGCAGAAACCAAGGATGGCTGCCGTATCCAGCTGCTGGCGAATATAAGTGATCCCAGCGAGGCTGAGTATGCATTGAAATCCGGTGCGGATGGAATTGGCCTTTTCCGCACAGAATTTTTCTTCATGAACAAGAAAAAGCTTTCAGAGCAAGAACAATACCAGGCATATTCTAAAGTTCTTGATGATATGAAAGGAAAGCCTGTCGTTATAAGAACCCTTGATGCTGGCGGGGACAAAGTTTTGACAGGAGAAGGTTTTGATGCTATGGAAGCCGAAAGTGGAATTGAGAAGAATCCACTTCTTGGGTGGCGGGCAGTTCGTTATTGCCTTGATATTACGGATATTTTCAAAGATCAGCTGAAAGCCTTGTTCCGTGCAGGGGTAAAAAGAAACCTGAGCATAATGATACCAATGATTTCTGGCAGCGAGGAGCTTGAGAAAGTTTTTTCTGTGATTGATGAAGTAAAAAGAGAACTCACAGCTTCATCCTGTGAATATGCGGCTGATACTCCTGTTGGCATAATGGTGGAGACTCCTGCCGCCGCTATTACTGCCGAGGATTTAGCTGGTCAAAGCCGCTTTTTCTCTATAGGCACCAACGATTTGACTCAGTACACTATATGTGTGGACAGGGAAAATGCAAAGGTTTCTGCCCTCTATAATGAATTTCATCCGGCTGTAATTGCCTTGATAAAGAAAACCGTTGAGGCGGCGGAAAAAGCCGGAATCCCTGTGTCCGTTTGCGGCGAGCTTGCAGGGAAGCTGCAAGGGGCCTTCCTCTTGTATGGCCTCGGGGTCAGGAAGCTGAGCGCATCGGTGTCTGTCCTGAATAAGCTGAAAGAGATGTTTTCTTTATTCACTGACAAGGAGTTGAAAGAAATAACGGCAAGGGCTGTGGAGCTTAAAAACGCCGGGAAAACAGAGGAATATATCCTGAAAACTATAAAAGAGCGTTTGTAGATGAAAAAAAAGTTTAAAGATGACGAGTTTGAAGAAATGATAGAAGAAAATGTCGCAGAAGAAGGTAAATTCGATTCATCGAAGAAATATAAGAATCTTCCTTTAGTGGTAATAGCAGGACGGCCTAATGTGGGAAAATCCACGCTTTTTAATAGGTTCCTTCATAAGCGACGGGCAATCACAGATCCGACTCCAGGTGTTACACGGGATCCCATAAAAGAACAGGCTTTCATAAACGGAATGCCTGTTATGCTTATGGATACAGGAGGTTTTAAGCTGGAAAGAGAGCCGGGTTCCATTGAAGCGGAGCTTGATGAGCTTGTAGTCCAGAAAACCATAGATACCTTTAAAAAGGCTGATCTTATATTACTCCTTTTTGATGCTGAGAAGATAACGGGAGAGGATGAGGAGCTTGTCGCCCTTCTCCGGCCTGTCTGGAATAAGGTTATGGCCGTGATAAATAAGACAGAAGGTGGAAGAAGGGAAGAAGAAGCCTGGAACTACTTACAGTTCGGTTTTGAGAAGCTTATAATGATTTCTGCCGAGCACGGGGATCATCTGCCAGAGCTGATGGATGAGATAACCAGCCGCCTTGATTTCTCAAAGGTTGAGGAAGGTGAGGAAATCCAGCAGATAAAAATAGCCATCATGGGAAAACCGAATACAGGAAAATCGACTCTGTCAAACCTTTTGACCCATAGTGAAGCTTCTATTGTCAGTGATTATGCCGGAACGACAAGAGATGTGGTTGAAGGTAGCTTTACTTACAAGAACAGGCATTTCCAAGTACTGGATACTGCTGGAATAAGGCGTAAGACTAAGGTCAAAGAGGATGTGGAGTATTATTCTGTTACCCGTGCCATAAAGACTTTGGATCGTACGGATATCGTTTTTTATATGATAGATGCCAACGATGGTCTTACAGAACAGGATAAAAAGCTTATCGGCCTTGCCCATGAGAGGGGAAGGGGAATTATTTTTATCCTTAATAAGTGGGATACTCAGAATCAAGAGAAGAAAACCTTCAGAAAAGCCGAAAATGATATAAAGATAATGTTCGGTCATATGGAATATGCTCCTGTTGTGGCGATATCAGCAAAAGAAAATACGGGAATCGCGGTTCTTATGAATACTGCCATGGAGATATACAATCAGCTGACAAGAAAAATAGATACGGGAGCTCTTAATAATGCATTAAAAAGTTGGATCAGTGCCTATCCTCCGCCTGCAAGCCGCAGTGCGAATTTCAAGATGCGCTATATTGTACAGACGGGCACTAATCCTGTTTCTTTCCTTATTTTTGCCACGCGACCTGAAGTAGTACAGTCAAGTTATCTTTCATATTTAAAAAATAAAGTCAGAAGTGATTTAGGCTTTGATAAAATACCGGTTATCGTTGAGATGAAAGCGAGCCGGAAAAAATGGGAGCAAAGAGAGAGATCATAGGACAAAAAGAAAATGGCATTATTCAGTATCGGTGAAGTTGAGAAAATCACAGGGGTAAAGGCTCATATCCTCAGGTATTGGGAAGAGGTCGTTCCTTCTATAACTCCTCAGAAGGATATAGGAGGGAGAAGGACCTATTCTATCAGAGAAGTCCAGATAATAATGAGACTTAAATACCTTATACAAAAAAAGAAATTCTCAATAGAGGGGGCCAGAAACCAGATAATAGCCGAGATTGATAAGCCGGAAGAGGTCGTGGGCATGCTTCAGCAAATAAACGAGATACGCTCGGAATTGTTGTATATGTTCAAAGCCGTGCAGAACACAAAAAAATGACCGGAAGGTAAATACTTACTGATGAAAAATTGTCTTTTTGAGAAAATTCCTGATGAATCCTGGAAAATACTGAATGAATTCGACTCTCTGCTGCAGGATATAAAACCCTTGAACAGCAAGCAGCTTGCTCAGCTTCCCGAGAATATAAGGGAACTGTCCCATCTTCTTACGGACGATAGAAGCTCCAGACGTATGGGCTATATGAATTCCACTGTATTCCTTGCCGCCTATACACGTTATTTCATGTGGTGGAACTTAGTCCGGCTGACACCTGTTTTCAGCGGTTTTAGTGTTGATGAGAATATCCGGGCTCTTTTCTCTGCTTTTACCGACGATTCTGTATTGCTCGATATAGGCTCCGGGCCTTTGACTGTTCCTGTGGCTTTATGGTTGGCATCACCGGAGCTGCGCAAGAAGAAACTGACCTTTTATTGCCTTGATTATTCCCAGACTGCTCTTGCTTTTGGAGAGGAGATTCTTCTTTCCGTAGCGGCAAAAACCTCCCTTTCCACTCCGGATCAAAAGCTATGGCAGATAGTGCGTGTGAAGGGTGCCATGGGAACATCAATCAAGCGTAAGGCAGATATGGTTTTTTGTGCGAATATGTTCAATGAGCTTTTCTGGGATACTCCCCAACCCTTGGAGCAGGTATCAAAAAAGTATTGCAGCCAGCTTTTACCCTATCTGAAAGAAAAATCCTCTGTTTTTGTAGTAGAACCCGGTGTTCCTCGGGCGGCTCGTTTCGTATCCTTGCTCAGGGACAGTCTTATGCGCAAAAGCTTTATGCCCTTGGCGCCCTGTCCTCATGCTGATATATGTCCCATGGACGGGAGAAAAGGCGGTAAATGGTGTCACTTCACTCTTCTTACCGATGATGCCCCTGCAAGGCTCATGAAGCTGTCAGCAGCAGCTGGAATCCCAAAGGACAGGGCATCATTATCTTTCATATTCTCATCCTCCACGCTTGACACTGGAGGAAGGGGAGAGCCATCGGATTCAATGGCTGCCCGGAGAAAGGGAAGTAAGCCTGAGTCCGATATAGAAAAATTACAGCTTAGAGTTGTGTCCGATTCCATAAGGCTTAATGACGGCAGCTCCGGCCGTTATGCCTGCTGTGAAAAAGGCCTTGCCCTAGCCATAGCTCCAGAAAAGGCTTTTTCTTCCGGAGATTTGATTATGGCGGATATTCCGTCTGGAAAAGCCGCCCGGCTTCCTGTGGATAAGAAAAGTGGTGCTATTAAAATTACCCTTGCACAATAGAATAAAGCTTCCATTATTTCACATAAAATGATATACTTATATTTGTAAACCACAGGCAACTTGTGTATACATATAAGAGCCGTTTTCGGGAGGGGAAACGGCTCTTTTTTTTCGTCTGCTTGTGGCTTCCTCTGGAAAACAAGGAATTCCTGTAGTAGAATATTCCTATGAGCTTTAGACAGATAAAAACTATTTTCCCTATTTTTGTTTTTCTTTTGCTTCCTGCCCTGCTTTTAAGCCTGGAGCCTCCTGCCCGTAAGGAGCTTCATGATGCTTTCTATAATGATACATTAACAAGTATGGAAGAAAGCGAGGTTCTTTTTCAGGCTGCCCTTAAGGAAGCTGAGAGAACCCCGGAAGGAAGCTTGAAAAAAGTGAACCTTGCTTGGTGCTACTATTTGATGAGTCGTATCTGTGGAAATGCAGGAGATAAAAAAAGAGCGGAAAAGCTTTGTGATACAGCCTTTGATTATGCGGAAGAAGCTCTTGATGAGAATGAGAATGCGGAGACTCTGCTGATTTATACCAACAGCATAGCTCAGAATTGTACAGTAAAGTCATTCTTTTATGTGATAACACAAGGAATTCGTGTGAACGGACTTGCAAAAGATATCCTTGAATATAACCCCCGCTGTGCAAGTGCCATGTATCTGCGTGACGCCCAGACAATTTATGCTCCGGCTCCATTTTATAACTACAAGGATGGTATAGAGTGCATGAAAGCTATTCTGGCGGACTCCTCCGCGGAATTCGAGCCTTATGATTATTTCGATGTATATACTTCTCTTGCCTATGCACTTATCAATTCTGATAAAAAGGATGAGGCGGCTCCCTATCTTGCCGCGGCGGCAAAGATTTATCCAGGAAACAGCACTTTATTACAGCTTATGAAGCAGTAGCTCCTGCAGAAGAGATCTCTTTCCACTTTTTCGAGCGGTAGAAGAAGAGCATGCAAATCATTCCGAATATGAAGCTTATGCTGATTCCTGCCATAATGTAAGTTCCTCCTATATACTGCTTTATAAGAAAAGCAGCAGGAAGGCGGACTGCCCATAGCATAAGTATGTTGACTACGGTGGAATAACGTACGGCTCCCATTCCGTTGGCAATGTTTATGATTCCGTTGAAAATTGCATAAGTCCATGTGGCAGGCAGCACGATTCTTATATATAAGACCGCGAAGCTTAAAACTGCCTCGTCTTTATTGAAGATTCTGAGAATCGGATAACACCATATAGTTAATATTATTCCGAATGTAAGTGATATAGCTCCAGAAAGAAGGGGGATGTAAATCCCACCTTTTTTTAGACGCTGGTAGTTTTTTGCTCCGTAATTCTGACCGGCGAAAGTAAGTCCGGATGATGACAGGGCGTTTATGGCGACGTTGGCGATTCCTGTTATTCTTGTGGCCACAGAACAGGCAGCCATGAAAACCGCTCCCTGAGTGTTTATAAGAGATTGCATCATAAGATGACCGAAGGAATAGAGGGAGTGGTTCAAGCCTAAAGGAAGCCCCAGCTTTATTATCTCCCCTAAAACTTTGCCCTCTGCTTTTTTTGGAAAAAAAGGGAATTTCAGTTCTGGGTAACGTTTTTTTATGTAGACAATAGTGAGGAGCCAGGAAAAAAACTGTGCTATCGTTGTTGCCCAGGCCACTCCAGATACATCCATCTTGAAAAAGACGACGAAGAGCAAGTCCAGTATGATGTTCATCAGGCAGGATGCTATAAGGAAATACAAGGAGGAGTTGCTGTCTCCCAGGCCCCGGAGTATGCCTGCATTCATGTTATAGCCCATAAGACCAAGGGTTCCGAAGAGGACGATTCGTATGTACTGGGTGGCAAGGTCCAGGGTCTCTTCTGGGACTTGCATAAGCTTTAATATGTAAGGCCCTGCGAAAAAACCAATGATTGTAAGGGGAATTGCAGTTATATATAGAAAGAAAATTGCCGTAGAGGCAAGCTTATGAATCCTCTCATTGTTCTTCTGACCGGCGGCTTGTGAAACCAGAATGGAGACACCTCCTCCTATTCCCATGAAAATGCATAGCAGGACTTCTATAGGTTGAGAGCTTGTTCCTACTGCGGCCATGGAATTGGTACCACAGTAATTGCCGACCACGAGAGTGTCCACTGTTGTGTACAGCTGCTGCAGGATGTTCCCCAGTACAAGAGGTAAAGAGAAAAGAAAAGCCAGCTTCGTTATGGAGCCTTTAGTCATGTCCAGTTTTCTGCTAAGCATAGTTTTTAAGTTTATTATCCTTCTGTTTTTTAGGCTATATGCGATTCAATCCTTTTTTAGTAGTTTTCTGTCTTTTTTTCTTCCGGATTTTTATCTTTTAGTCCCTTTTGTGGTGTTTACGCTTTTTCCATAAGCCTATAGAATTAATTCTATGAGTAATATTTCTATAGCGATAAATGATAAAAATGGAAAACTCCTTGCCACAGACAATGGAAATCAGTTCGTTAACTTGGTTTATGCCGCGGAATATAATGAGGGAGATACTATAACCCTCACAGCAAAGCCAGGTTCCTTTCTTGTAATCCAGCTGGATGATGTGCTGGAGCCTTCTTTCGTCTATATGAAGGGCAGCAATTATACTATGCCCATTCCCTTTGGAGAGAAACGCTTCTCCTATAATCCCAAGACCTTCTCCGGTGAGCTTCATCTTCTTAAAGCACGCCTGGCGGAGGAATGTGAGATAGCTTGCCGCAAAAACCTTGCGCTTAACTGTCACGACACCACATCCGCAAAGGATGTGTGCTATCCCCACGTATCAGCGAACATTGAAACCAGAGGAGAGTCGGTATTCGCCGCCAGGAACGCGATAAACGGAAACACAGAGAACCGTTCCCATGGAAACTGGCCCTATGAGTCCTGGGGTATAAACCGTGATCCAGAGGCAGAGCTTACCTTGGATTTCGGCCGGCCTGTAAAGATGGACAAGCTGGTCCTTGTCACCCGGGCAGATTTTCCCCACGATAATTACTGGCAGCATGCTACCATAACCTTTATAGCCCCTGATGGGTCGGTGGAAAGCCGCGTTTTTGACATGGAGAAAAGCTATGCTCCCCACGAGTGGAACTTTGCGACAGCACCAAAAACGATAACCGCACTGAAGCTGGGCAAGCTGCTCAAGGATGAGACCGATCCATCTCCCTTCCCGGCCCTGACCCAGATAGAGGTTTGGGGCACAGAAGCTTAAAAGGGCGTTCCCGTAAGTTGGGTCGCAAGCTCCCAAACTTACGGTCGGCGCTTCCGGGGTTCGCCGTCTTGCGCGTCTCATTCCTTCGGAACTTGCCCGAAGGGCAGCCCCTGCAGTGCCTAACGCACTTGGTATTTTAGCTTTTTCCCCGGCATTATAAGCTCAATCTCCGAGGCATGGTTTTTGCATGGTTTTCCGTCCCCGCCACATTTGGCCCCAACGTTCCAATCGGTGACTTTTCCATTTTTCCAGGCCAAGTCTGCCTGTAAGTTTCCGCAAAGGGCTACACCCCGCAAAGAGCCTTCCTTCCATGCTTCAGGAAGAGCAGGCAAAAATTCTACGACTACCTTACCGTCTTGAAGTCTGCTCTGCACCAGCATTCTTGTGATTCCTGCAAGACCGCCGAAATTACCGTCAATCTGGAAGGGGGGATGGTTGTCGAAGAGATTTCCCAGGGTGGATTTTGAAAGAAGAGCCTGGACATTTTCCCAAGCTTTCTCCCCGTCACCAAGTGAAGAATAGAAGTTTATGATCCAAGCCCGGCTCCAGCCGGTATGGCCGCCGCCGTGGGCAAGCCGGTGCTCCAAGGTTTTCCTTGCGGCTTCTGCCCATTCCGGTGTGCCATCCTTTGTTATGGTGCAGCCAGGGAAAAGACCATACAGATGGGATATATGCCTGTGTCCCGGCTCAACCTCCTGGAATTCCCCGTTCCATTCTCGTATAGTTCCGTTTGATTGTATGACCGGGGGCAGAAGGCGGGAAAGTATGTCAGCAAATAGAGGCAGATCTTTTTCCACGGCGGCGGAATAAGCGGTCGGAATTTCTTCTCCCAGCTGTGCCGCTGCGTAAAGAGTGCCCTTGAAAAGCTGCTCCAGTATACGGTTGTCCATTTCGCAGCCCGGGCAAAGGGAACCAGTCTGTCCGTTGGGAAGGCGGTAGGTGTTCTCCGGTGAGGCAGATGGGCTTACTGTAAGATTCCGCCGGCCAGCTGCGACTTTAGAGCTTTCTTCGTCCTTGCTTTCTGCCTGGGCAGGAATAGTCTCCGTTCCTTCAGTCAAGAAATCTGCGAAGAAAAGGCATGATTCATGGAGTAGGGGGTACATTCGTCGTAGAAAGACCTTATCCTGAGTATACTCGTAGTGAGAAACTATATGAGTGGCAAGCCAGGCTCCTCCCAAAACCCACCAGCTGGCAGGCATCCATAAATCCTGTGGTGCGCAGTCTCCCCATATATCGGTGTTGTGGTGGGCCACAAAGCCTTTACAGCCGTACATCTTTTGGGCTGTAATCTTGCCGTTGGGCAGCATCCTCTCCATCAGGTCGAAAAGAGGCTCCTCCAGCTCTGAAAGGTTACAGCAGTTGACCGGCCAGTAGTTCATCTCCGTATTGATGTTTATTGTGAACTTGCTGCCCCAGTTGGGCTCAATCTTCCAGCACCATATTCCCTGAAGGTTTGCCGGAAGTGTTCCCGGTCTGCTGCTGGATATAAGCAGATAGCGGCCGAAATCGGCGTATAGCCTTACCAGATCCAAGTCCTGTGGTCTTTCTTTGAAGAGCTCCAGCAGTTTGTCTGTGGGCAGAGACTCCGCTGGGGTGTCAGGTCCGGCCTTAGCTGCGCTGCCAAGCTCCAGGCTCATCCTGTTGAAATAGCTTTGGTAGTCGGCTATATGCCGGGCTTTTATTGCTTGGTAAGCAGCCTCGAAAGCCTTTGAATCCACCGAAGCAGAGGCTGCATCAAAGAAAGCTGATATCTCATCCAGCTTTTTCAGGCAGGCTTCCTTGAAATCCTTCTCCCTGAAGGCAGTACGTATATCCACAAAAAGAATGGCTTGGTCAGCCTCCTCCACTATGAGGGAGTGCCCGGCGGTGCGTACCCTGCCACCGACAACGACAGCACGGGCCATGGCGCAGAAGGGAATTCCGTGGGCATCATCCATGAAGACTGTGCGATTGTCGATTTTGCCCTTGCCGTCCTCCCAGATGGTCCTGTCAAAATCAGCGGCGAAGTTTATAGAGCCCTTCTTGTCAGCAGAAGCCTTTATAATCATAAGCTCTTCCGGGGCAGATATGAAATATTCCCGGAAATAATGGATGCCCTTTGAATCAAACTCCACAGTGGCAACTGCGGTGGAAATATCAAGCTGTCTTTTATAGGAGCTTATATGGGTTGCTTCTTGTCCACCCACAGGACTTTCTGTGACTGGGAAGTCCCCGCAATATCCGGATTGGCTGTCCGAGCTGAAAGATATATTGAGATATCCTGCGGTCTGGAAGGCTCTTTCGTTGCAGGGCAGGGAACTGAAGGATTCAAGCACTTTCCTTTGGGCCTTTCTTATTTCACCTTCTGCAAGAAGCCTGCGGACCTCTGGAAGGGCTTCCTTTGCCTCAGGATTGTTCCTGTCCCTGAAAAAACCGGACCAGACAGAGTCCTCGTTTATCTGGAGCTTCTCAAAAGCAGGCTGTCCGAACATCATCATGCCCAGCCGGCCGTTTCCTAAAGGTAATGCTTCATTCCAATCAGAAGCAGGCTTATCATACCAAAGTGAATAATTCATAAGAGAAAATATGGCATAATCACGTATAAACATCAATTATTAATGATAAAGGAGGGGGAAGCCCCCTGCGCTCCAGCCTCCTCGTCCGCGGCCTGCGGTGTCTTCCGCTACCCCCTGGGTAACGGCTCAGAGTATAGCGGATGTACATTTCGTAGAATACTTCATTATATGAATAATTTTTTTCCCGGAAAAATCATTTTTTTTCCATGTTCTGTCAAATAATGATATGAGAGCTGCTTGCATAAAAAACATGACCGCATACATTACTCTCAAAAATCATTCTCACAAGGACAACCGACATGGACTACCAAAACATGACTCCAGAAGAGAAGTGGGAGACAGCCACACTGGCCAACAAGTTCTTCTTCTACAAAATCTTTTTCAACGCCAGAATGTATGATACAATGGGCTCAGAAGAGGAGAAGAGCTTTTTCGGCTATCTCTGCAATGGCACAGCATACTCAGATTTCACCAGGCGGCTTGAGAAGCTGATGAGCCAGGCCAGACA
>JAILBN010000027.1 GCA_024680915.1 Treponemataceae bacterium
CTGTTGACCATTTCAAGGAAGAATTGATTGAATATTTGTCTTGGTACAACGAAAAGAGAATTAAGGTCAAATTAAAAGGACTGACTCCTTTACAATTTAGGAATCAGTCCTTAAAATCAGCCTAGTTAAAGTGTCCAATAATTGGGGTGCACTTCACTTATTTTCTGTGTCCCAGGCTTTTTTTTGTGCACCCACCTGAGTTCATGCCATGATGGAGTAAGGCGGGATTTTTATCAGCTCCTGAAAAGGATGTTGTTCATTATACCCTCAAGGTATTCCTCCCGTCCGGAGCCAGGATCTGAAGGCTTCTTCAGCTCTGCGGCATGGGCGGCAAGCTCTTCCAGACTAGTTGTCTTCTCACGGATCTTCTTTCCTATTCCGCTTTCATAGCTGGAATACTTTTCCTTGATGAAGTCGTCAATCCTTCCGTCCTCAATGATTTCAGCAGCCTTTATGAGACCGAGGGCGAAGGTATCCATACCCATAATGAAGGCATGGAACATATCCTCATGGGTGTTGGATGGACGGCGGTTCTTAGAGTCGAAGTTGAAGCCTCCGGTTACTCCGCCTGCCTTAAGGACTTCGTACATGGCAAGGGTAGCGTCATATACGTTCCAGGGGAAGTTGTCCGTATCCCAGCCCAGAATGGGGTTGCCCTGGTTTGCGTCTACTGAACCCAGCATTCCGTTTATACGGCTTATGCAGAGCTCGTGCTGGAAGGTGTGACCTGCCAAGGTGGCATGGTTTGCTTCTATGTTCAGCTTGAAATCCTTGTCCAGACCGTACTGGCGAAGGAAGCCGATAGCTGTGGCGGCGTCGAAGTCATACTGGTGGCTCATTGGCTCTTTCGGCTTTGGCTCTATGTAGAAGTCTCCCTTGAAGCCTATGGAGCGACCGTAGTCAACTGCCATATGCATAAGGTTTGCAATATTCTCCAGCTCAAGCTTTACATCAGTGTTAAGGAGTGTCTCATAGCCTTCACGGCCTCCCCAGAATACGTAGCCCTTACCATCCAGTTTTACTGTGATGTCCAGGGCTTTCTTTATCTGAGCGGCAGCAAAGCAGTATACGTCAGCAGAGTTTGTGCTTCCTGCTCCGTTCATGAAGCGGGGGTTACCGAACATATTCGCTGTTCCCCAAAGACACTTTATTCCCGTTCCCTTTGTTTTTTCCAGAAGATAGTCTGAAAGCTCATCCAAGCGTTGGTTGGTTACGTTGATGTCGTTCACATCTTCCGGAACAAGGTCTACGTCATGAAAGCAATAGTATTTGATGCCTAATTTCTGCATGAACTCAATGGCAACATCAACCTTGGCCTTTGCATGCTCCATGGTTCCGATTTTCTGACCGAAGCTCTTGTCTGCGGTTCCCACACCGAACATATCAACGCCATTGGCTCCTAGGTTATGCCACCAGGCCATTGCGAAGGGAAGGTGCTCGGACATTTTCTTTCCCATAACCATTTGGTCTGCATTGTAGTACTTGAATGCCCAAGGATTCTTACTGTCTTTTCCCTCATATTTTATCTGAGGAACGCTTTTGAAAAATTCGCCCATAGCGAATGCCTCCTTTTTTACAGAAGTATATCTGATCTTTAATATAGTTAGCCATGGCTAACTATATTAATATAATACACCCATATTAAAAAAAACAGCAGAGTTTTACCCTATGCTGGGTGAATAGCTATTGAACAAAAATAAAAAAAATATATAATGGCTGATTGAAACACTGTTTCAGTTAGGTGTTGCTAACTCGAATGGAGGAAATGTATTTATGAAAAAGAAATCGAACATGCCTTTTTTGTTCCGTTCCATGGGGCCTTATAAAATATGCATGTTGATAAGTATCGTTTTCGCTGCTTTCTCAGCTGTGGAGAATATTTATGCCTATACCTTTGTCTATAAAATAGCGGATCTGATCGTCAGGAACCTTAATAATATCAAGGGGCTTGATAAGAACCTGCTTTATGAGTATGGGAAGGGAATTGTTTTTGCTGTTTGCACCGCTTACGGACTCTATGGTCTTTCCCTTTTATTCTCCCATATTACTGCCTTCAATACAGCCTCAAGGCTCAAGAACATGCTGATCCGTCACATAGGGCTTCTTCCTGGTGGCTATCAAGATTCCAATGCCAGCGGCAGTTTGAGAAAAATAATCGAGAAAAATACTGATTCCACAGAAACTCTTATTGCCCACCAGATTCCCAATACAACCATGTCCATAGTACTGCCGGTAGCCTTCGTTGTCTTTATGTTCCGCTACAGTGTGCTGCTTTCTGTTGCCTGTCTTATCCCGGTAATAATAGGCTTCGTACTTCTGATGGTCATTATGATGGGGAATGGAAGCGATTTTGTCCGTACCTACCAGCAGGCCCAGAAAGATATGTCAAATGCGGCGGTAGAGTATGTCAGGGGAATACCTGTTATGAAAACCTTCGGACAGACTGCTGCTTCCTTTGCACGTTATAAAAACTCAGTTAAGGGCTTCTGTGATTATGTCTACAAATTCGCCATATCCATGATGACTGCCGACAGTCTTTACAATACCGCCATGAACGCAGTTTTCTACACCCTGGTTCCGACAGCCCTTATAGTGTTCAATCATAGTGCGGGGCTGGAGGCCGGAGGGGAGCTTGCCCGTCTTATATGCTCCTTCGTTTTCTTTGCTTCTATCATACCCTTGGAGGTTACTATCCTGAAAAGGATTATGGGAAACTCCTCCGAGACCATTATAGTTGATGAAGCCCTGGCCTCCATTATGAATATCCTTGATGAGAAGCCTATGGAATACAAGGGTGACAAAGAGCCTTCCGGCTGTGATTTCCTTTTCAAAAAGGTGAGTTTCCGTTATTCTCCTGAGCTGCCTCTGGCTCTGGATGAAATTGATCTTAAGGTGCCCGAGGGAAAGACTACTGCCCTTGTGGGGCTTTCCGGCGGGGGAAAAAGCACCATAGCTTCCCTTGCTGCCCGTCTTCGTGATGTTACTGAGGGAGAACTCCTGCTGGGAGGTGTCAATATAAAGGATATCCCGGAGAAAAAGCTTAATGAGATGGTAAGTATAGTTTTCCAGGAGAACAGCCTGCTTAAGATGAGCATTGCTGACAATGTGGCTCTTTACAGAAAGGATGCCAGCCGGGAAGAAATAGAAAAAGCCCTTCATCTTGCCCAGTGCGATGACATTATCGCCAAGCTTCCTGAAGGAATAGATTCCATGTATGGCTCTAAGGGAGTCTATCTTTCCGGTGGAGAGGTTCAGAGGGTGGCCATTGCCAGGGCAATCCTTAAGAATTCTCCGGTCATAATACTGGATGAAGCCACGGCCTTTGCTGATGCCGAGAACGAATACCTTATAAGAAAGGCCTTCAAGGAGCTCCTTAATAATAAAACAGTGATAATGATAGCCCATAGAATGTCCACCGTTTACGATGCGGATAAAATCTGTGTCGTGGAAGGAGGAAGTATTAAGGAAGAAGGAAATCACCAGGAGCTTATGAAGCTTGGCGGTAAGTACAGCAGCATGGTCAATGAGTACAAAAGGGCCATAAATTGGAAAATCGGTGGAAAAGAGGAGGTAAAAAATGCTTAAGAAGTTTTTGAATGTATCAAAAAATACCCGGAGGGCTATCTATAAAGCTTCTGCCTGGCTTGCTATTTTTCAGCTGGTGGCTATACTGCCACTCTTTATGATTTATTCCAGCCTTTTGAAAATGTTCGAAGCCTATTCCCAGGGCGGAAAAATTGATATCTCCCTGGTGTTATGTATAATTCTTGGGACGGTGATAGTCCTTGTTCTTTATTTTGCTTACAGAAAAATGTACAAGATGAAGTATATCAATGCGGCCGCGGAGAATCTCTCCATGCGTATGGATGTGGCAGACAAGCTGCGCCGTCTGCCGGAAAGCTTTCTTTCTAAGCATGATTTGAGCGACCTTACCTCCACCATTATGGATGACATAGGGGTTATAGAGGGGGCCCTCGCCAATCAGGTGACCGAGTTCCTGGGCAGCTTGCTGGGAATTCTTGTTGCTGTCTGTGCTCTTTTCTTCGTCAACGTTAAAATGGCTCTGGCCCTTTTCTCTGTTCTTCCTGTGGCTGCCATAGCCATGGCCTTGTGTGATCCTATTTCCGGAAAAACTCATCTAAAAAACCGTAATGCTAAGCTTGCCATTTCTGAGCAGATTCAGGAGTATCTTGAGAATATAAAGGTTCTTAAGTCCTCAGGTAATATTAAGGATTACCAGAAAAGGCTGTCAGGAAAAATGAAGCGTCTTGTTCCCAGACTTGTGCTTTTCGAATTCCTCGCAGGTATGAGCATATCTACTGCCTATAACCTTCTTAGGCTTGGAATAGGTATAGTGGCCATTACAGGAGCGAATCTTCTTATAAAGGGAGAGATCACTGCCTCCGTCTATATAATCTTCATGCTGGCCTCTGTGTGGATTTATGAGCCCTTAAGCTATACCTGCGAATATCTGGGGGCTGTTATTGCCTCAAAGGTGGCTGCCAACAGAATCCGTAATATTATGGATTATCCTGAGCAGGAAGGAAAAGAAAAGCTTGCTCCCCAAGGATACGATATTGATTTCAAGAATGTGGGCTTCTCTTATAAAGAAGGAGGGGATAAGGTGCTCTCAGAGGTAAGCTTCACTGCTAAGCAGGGAGAATATACCGCCCTGGTGGGGGCTTCTGGAAGTGGAAAAAGCACTATCTGCCGTCTTGCGGCCCAGCTTTGGGACAATGACTCTGGAGAGATCCTTGTGGGTGGGCAGAACGTAAAGACTGTGCCTCCTGAAGAGCTTTTCAAGCTTTATTCCATTGTCTTCCAGGATGTGACTCTTTTTAACGATACAATCTATAACAATATTCTCATAGGAAACAAAAAGGCCAGCCGGGAGCAGGTGCTTGCCGCCGCTGAATATGCCCAGTGTATGCCCTTCATTGAAAAGCTGCCTGAGGGCATAGACACTGTCCTTGGAGAGAACGGTCATACTCTTTCCGGTGGAGAGAGGCAGAGACTTTCCATAGCCCGTGCCTTCCTTAAGGATGCCCCCATAGTCCTCCTTGATGAGAGCACGGCTTCCATTGACCCTGAGACAGAGACAAAAATCCAGAGTGCCATAGAGAAGCTTACCAAGGACCGTACTGTTCTTATGATAGCCCACCGCTTGCGTTCCATCGTGAATTGCGACAGAATAATAGTGCTTGAGCAAGGCCGGGTGGTAGGTAATGGCAGCCACGAGGAGCTTATGGAAAGCTGCCCGGTATACAAAAAGCTTTATACCTTGCAGAGTGAATAGCCTGGACCTCAGGCAGGAGCGGATATAATGGCACGAAGGATAATAGGAGTTTCAAAAAGACTTTTGCAGGTAGCCAGGGAGGAATTCCTGCAGAAGGGCTTTGAGGGGGCTTCTATAAGAGAAATAGCGAAAAAGGCAGAGACTAGTCCCCGTGCCCTTTATACCCGTTTTGAGAATAAGGAAGAGCTTTTCGCCGCTGTGGTGGAGCCCTCATACTCCTCTTTTATGGATATGTTCCATAAGGATAAAAAAGATTACTGGGACCATGCCAGAAATAAGGATTTCAGCAAGGCTCCGGAGGATTATTATAAAAAATACCTTGATTTCGTATATGAAAGAAGGGATGACTTTATCCTGATCCTTAAATGCTCCCAAGGAACCCGTTTCTCAGGCTTTTCAAAAAAGCTGGGGGAGCTGGATTTACAGTCAGTCCGTGAGAATGCTCCTGATATCATAAAGGATTTTAAAATCGACGAGTACGACCAGGCGACTAAGCTTTTCCTTGAGAGCATTACCTACGCATTTTACGATGACCTTTTTGCTCCTCTGGTAAAAGGGATTGATCTTCAGGTAGCCAAGGACTATATAACCAAGCTCACTAAGTTCTATAACGGCGGACTGCCTTCCTTCTATGCTCCCCATCTGGCATAAAATGCTTTCATTTGTTATAGTTAAGCAAGACTAACTGTAGTCGTAATCTCTGGCGCTTATGAAAATAACTCCTATAAAACTTTTTTGGATTATACTTGGTTTCATCAGTCTTGCCCTTGGTACCACAGGCATTTTTCTGCCTGTTCTTCCCACCGTTCCCTTTTACCTTCTGACCGCCTTCAGCTTCGCAAAAAGCTCGGAGCGACTTCATGCTTGGTTCGTAGGGACCAAGCTCTACAAAAAGCATCTTGAATCCTTCGTGGAGAAAAGAGGGATGACACTGAAAACTAAAGTGAGCATCCTTTCCAGCGTCACACTTCTTATGGGCTTGGGCTTTTTTATGATGGCCCGTAAGGATATATGGATTCCCTGTATAATCCTAGCCTTTGTTTGGATTTGTCACGTCTTTTATTTCCTTTTCAGGGTCAAAACTATTACCCCTCCTTTGACTGCTGAGCAGCTGCAAAGAAAGCGCAGAAAAGAGGAATACGTGGTGACAGAGATGATTTCTCTTTATTGCCGGAAAAATCACAGGACTTTATATGACCGGGCAGGGAAAAAAATGTGTCCTGAATGTCAGGAGCTTGCTTCTTATGCTGTTTTATGCAGCGAGAAATGTCCCCGTATGCAGGAGAAAACCTTCTGCTCAAACTGTACCAGTCACTGTTATAAGCC
>JAILBN010000098.1 GCA_024680915.1 Treponemataceae bacterium
TCGAAGATGTCCTCCATACAGATGAAAATCACGTGGGAGTCGCGTAATTCGCTGTACTTTTCCCCGGATTTTAGTGAGTCCAGGGCCATGAGGCTGGCGTAGTAGCGGGCTCTCTCCGGCAGCTCGCCTGTGTCTGTGACCTGGAGCTCTATGTCGAAGAGGCGGCCGGTGTCCTTGACGTAGACGTCCAGCCTGATTCCCTTCGCACCGTTCTCCAGATTGATGACAGCCTCGTTATGCATCTCCATGTGATCGATTTTGATTTTAAGCAGCATTTCCAGCAGCTGCTGGCATGCGTCGGGGTGGTTACGCATGACCATGTAGAAGAGGAAGTCGTTGGCAAGGGTTGCCTGCTCCCATTTCTCCTCAGGGGTGAGCCTTTTCTTTTCCATAAGGTGCCTCTCGTGTCTTTTTGTCGCAGGGTACGGGCGGCGGTCGTTTTGGGGCGGCTTCAGATAGCGATAAAACCGACCTTGCCAGAGACCGCTGCTACTGTCATGCTACGACAGAGACCGCATGGATGTGGCTAGAGGACAGCTTTTGTCGGTGCTGCGCCCAAGTGCGACGACTCACGAACCCCTGCACAAGATTTATTTGACGGAAGAGACAAAAAAATGACCTTTTGAAGTGAAAAATGTGGGAAAAGTTGGAAAAATATGAAAATTGATATTTGTCTCTTTGTGAAAAAGTACATAAAAAAAGTTATAAAAATGCACAGTTTGCTATTTGCGTGAGTCGGGAATTAATCAGGGAAAGCGTGATGATGTTCCCGGCAAGGAATCTGAAGCATATTAAAAGAGACTGGGATATCTTTTTTCGCGGAAACCGTAGTCAGAAAGTCCGTTCACGGAGTCGGGTCGAAAAAATCATTTTTCTTCCCGAGATTTTGCTTCGTGAAACTCGTAAGCCCATGAAGGAGTGTCTGCAAGCCTCCTCAAAAACTGCCGTCATGTCCTGCTGCACAAAGCCCGGAGCCGTGTCCTGCTTTGCGCGGAACAACCTTTTCCATTCCTTTCCTTCCATGGTTTGCTCCCAGCCGTTCCTATCTCATTCCTTCAGTATGTCTGCATATACATATGCGAGATAAACAGTTCTGTCTATTATTTTGTATTTCATAATATACAAGTCTGCCTTGTCTTTGAAAATTTGTGCATATAGTTCTTTTTCATTTTCTGTAAGAATCCTATTCGCAATGAGTGCTTTTAATAACCATCCCAAACAATCCATAGTTGAGTCATAAGGTTTCCTGTATACATGATCCAAAGTAAGAGTCTCGAGGGTCTTGTTGAAGTACGGAAGAACTTCCCTGCCGTACTGTTTGACCATTCTGTATGCCCAATTCATAGGCTGTGTCATAGGGGCTTTTACCTTCTTGAAGGAATTTATGAAGCTGCTGTATCGCTCCTCCACTGTAAGCTTGGAGAATTCTTCCGCATTGTTATCATTGTACCCTACATTCCAGCTTACAGTTCAAGGGAGGAAGTCAAGGGTACAAGTGTATCTCTTATTATCGGTTAGCGATTGGAGGGGCTGGCGAAGCCAGTTCCTGGCAGGAGGCGACCCAGGCAGGGGGAGCCACCGCCGGAATGAGCCGTCTTAGACGGCGAACCCCGGAAAGCGCGACCGCCTTTTTTTAGGGCGGTAACCGCCTGATAAAAATGCTTTTGTACACTACTTGATATATTATTTGTTTTTATGTTATAAATAGAATGTTGTTTTCGGTACCACCGATCAGAAGGAGGTGACAAATATGGCAAGAATCATGGTTGATGACTCAGAAAACCTTGAGAAAGCAATCAAACGCTTTAAGCGTATGGTTGAGAAAGAAGGTATCATCCGCGAGTACAAAAAGCGTGAGTATTTCGTAAAGCCTTCTGCAATTAATCACCAGAAGAAAACAACTTTGGAACGCAAGCTTCTGAACAAGAAACGCAAGACTGATAAAAAAGATTACTAGTTTTTTTATGGAAGCAATACAGCCGGTCAAATGAACCGGCTGTTTTTTTTGTCTGGAGGGGAAGCCAGCAGCCCGCCTGTCTAAGGGCAGCACAAGGCGGGCATTGGGGACAAGGTTTTTCCCTTCCAGTAGCATTAAAGGATAGCGCTTCCTCCTGTCACAATCCAGCAGGCCAGGGCCGATATAACGAAGGCTCCTGTATATACGGAACCGGTCTTTCTGTATATGTAGGTGCCTATAAGGCTGAATACAAGAACCTGGGGGAAGAATACTATAAGCAGTGACATGAAGGGGCCGCCGAAGGTCGTTCCGAAGAGGAGGTCGGCTCCAGGACCTGCGCCAGCGAAGAAGGGAATATACTCAAGGAGTATAATCAGGAAGATACCGCCCGCCATGCAGACTGCGTTCCGCCAGAAGGTCTGCCAATAGCCCTTGCAGCCTGCCATTAGGGTGTATTTTGTCCGCATTTGAGCGAAGATCTTTGAGTTGTTTAGCAGGAAGAATACGAAGAAGACAGGGAAATAAACGCAGAACTGTCCCAGCCTTTCAAGGGTGAAGGGCTTGAGGAAGGGCCATATCATACGGAAATCAAGCTGGAAAGCGTAAGTGAAGATCGTTACCAGCAGATACACATAACCCAGGAGTATGAGGGAGAGAAGTCCGCTTTTACCCATCAGGCTCCAGCCTAGCTTGTCGGCCTTATTTGCGGGGGCAAGGCCTATATCATACCAGCTGATAGGGATGGGGGCAGCCTGTCCGTTTTGGGCAGGATTCAAGGCTTTTCCGTTTGTGGAGCCTGTTCCGTCTTTTTGTACTAAAGGACTGGCGGAGTCTGCGGATGCGACCCTTGCTGTGGTTGCCGCTTTCCGTGATTTTTTCCAAGGCAGGATTGTGGTTATTATCATTATAATGATAAGGAGCAGATACCATGACAGGAAGCCTGTTCCTATGGTCATGCGGAATATGTTTTCTGGAACGGGAAGGAGTCCGTGTCCCAGCTGTGTCATAAAGGGATATGTGACGGCGGAGATGGCCATGGTGATTATGGCACCCTTCAGCCACTTCTTGTTGGTCTTAAGCTTTCCGGCTTCAGAGGGCAGGGGCTGCACTGTGGCTGCGAAATAGGGGATTGTTAGCAGAAGATTCATTAGAGGCAGCATGGCAAAAACAGCCAGCAGGAAGGCGGCGAATACCAGCCATTCTTTTATACCGTAAACGTGATTATCTGTGGGGATGTCGAACTTTTTGCCCAAGGCTTCCTGGAACCAATCCAGGGCTGCGGTCAAGGCATGATGGTCGTGGGTGGTAAGGCGATGGTTGGTGTATATAAGCTCTATGCGGCGGGCAGAACCGTCAGCGAAGGAGCCGTAGGTTCTGTTCCATTCCGCGGGGGCTGTGGTGCCTGTGTAGCCCAGAAAGTCCTTGCGGAGGTCTGAGGCCATAAGACTGTCTGTCACAGTGTTCTCGTAGTCACGGAAGTAGTTGAACTCATCATATTTTGCCTGAAGGAGCAGGACATTGTTGAAGTGGATTTTGTCAGCATCGTAGGCTTCTTTTGAGAAAAGCTCTCCGCACTGAAGTACTACAGCCTTTGCAGGACATTCAGCCGCCGTGGACCAGCTGGCCCAGGTTCCCATGGAGTGACCTGAGACTCCTATGTTTGAGCTGTCTACGAAGTCGTAGGAGGCAAGAGCCTCAAAGCCTTTTGTTCCTCCCATGGAGGAGTCGTAGAGGATGCTTCCGTCTGAACCTTTGCTGTATTTATCCTTGAAGAAGGAAAGGTTTGAGAAGTTCATCATTATTTTATAGCGGAGAGCCCCGCCGCTTCCTATGGTCTTGTAGGTGCCTTCCTCCTCGCTGTCCTCACCGTAGTTCACAGTGATCTTGTGATTGGTCCAGCCTCTCTCTTTTAGTCCGGCTGTAGTCCAACCATGACCATATTCATCGAGGGAAAGGACGACTACGCCCCTCCGGGACAACTCGATTGAGAAAGCGTCGTTGGTTTCCTTGTCGTTCTGGTAGCCGTGCAGCATAAGGACAGCGGGAGCAGGATTCTCTGCCGTGGCACTGTCGGGCTTGTAGAGCTTTCCGGTCAGGTATTGGATTTCACCCTTGCTGTCGGTGAATTCGTAGCGGACAGCCTCAACGCTCACCTTTCCCCATGAGGACTGGATCCCGTTCGCAATAATCATACATGCGACGATGATCACTGTAAAACAGATAAAAATAATGAGTGATTTTTTTTCTTTCATCCTTTCTCCATATTTTCAGTTTTCTTAGCTTGGCATAGACCGACAGTCCTTCGCGCCAACAATTCTTTAATCTGAGCTCCATACAATCTTGTATGGGAACTAGATTTTCAATCTATTAATTCTAACACTGAAATAGGGAATTTACAAAAAATCCTTGGGAAGAGCTCAAAGCTCAATTTGAGTAGGAAAGGCCTGTCCCCTCATTATGCCCCACATCTTGTCTATGTAAGCCAGGGTATAAAAGTTTTCGTAATAGTGGAAATAAAAAGCTCCCTTCATGGTCATGCTGTAAATGCCGTCTTTCTCTGTTATGAAGCCAAGAAGCTTAGCAAACCAAAGTTCAAAGCCATACATTTTTTTCAGAGGCAGACCGAAGAATTTCTCGAAGGCAGCGGAGTCTACCTTTGTGCTGTAGGCTGTCCAGAAAAGATAGTAGACCATCCTCTGCCTAAGGGTAAAACGGATTGTCAGAGAGGTGGGCAGGGTTTTCTCCTGGACCCGCTGGCAGTAAGCCTCCACAGAGAAGGTGTTTATTTTGAACTGATCCTTGAGCAAGGTGGTGGCCGAGCAGCCGAAGCCCAGGAAGTTATCCCGGGTCATGGAGGAATATTTGGCGTCTTTTTCGCTGGAGAAGGTCCAGATGGAGTCCCTCTTGTAGCCTTTTTCCATGCAATACAAGGTTATTCTGTCCAGCAGCTTGCGTTTTTCTCTTTTCGCCATGGCTTTTACAGTACTTTTTGTGAAAGTGAAGTCTATGAAGGGATAGATAGCCACATGATTGGCTCCGATGGAGAAGGCCTTATCTATGTCTGACTTCAGATCCTCGAAGGTCTGCTCCGGAAGGGCAAATATAAAATCCATGGAGACAGTCTGGAAGGGTACTTGAGAAAGAGCTTCTTGTAAGGAATTTGCATCAACCGCGGTCCTTCCCAAGATGCTTTGATATTTTTTTTGGAAGGATTGTATCCCTATGCTGATTTTCGTGACTCCGCAGGCTTTCAAGGTTCTCAAGGTGGAGACCTCCACATTGTCGGGATGAAGCTCAAGTCCTATGCCTTCCGTAATCTCAAAGTGCTCTTTTATTGCTTCTATTATCTCGCCCAGCCGATCTGCGGCTAAAGCAGGGGTTCCTCCGCCGAAATAAAGGCTTGTGACGGTCTTTTTCCCGGGATACTGACTGCCTACAAAATGAATCTCCTTAATCAAAGCATCTATGTAACGGTCGCACAATTCCTTGTCATATTTAACCTTGCAGTAAGGGCAGAAGTTGCAGATGCTCTTGCAGAAGGGGATATGGACGTAAAGCCCCAGATTGTCGCAGTCCTGGAAAGGCAGCTTCTGGTCATATTCATTGTGGAAGGAAAATGGTTTTGTTGAACGGGTAAGCCAGCTTCTTGTAAGGTCCGTTATGATGCTCATCTATGGCTCCTATATGTATTTCAGGTAAGTCCTGAACATCTCGAAAATAACCTTCAGGTTGCCCCTGAACAAGAGCGTGTATTCCGCCACGAAGAAGTAGCCGCATTCCTGGCAAAGCCCGGGTACGTCGATACAACGCCCGCAGACGGATAGCTTCCCGTTTTCTATTACCAGGCACTGGTGGCAGGGAGTGGGAAAGGAATTCTCAATAAGATAGGGAAAGGCACTTTTCAAGTTGAAAACCGGTGCCTTTTCTTCCATCATTTGGCTTATTACCTGGCAGCAGCTCCTTTTTTCTTCCTTTGTCAGTGCCAATTCCCGGGTATCTGGATAGGGAGTGTGAAAGTTGAAGGAGACTGCCCGGACATTTTTTGTGTCTCTTGCTTTTATACATACATCCCGGACTGCATCCTTGTTTATTTGGTTGATCGCCATGTAAAAACAGATATTGTCGGTGGTTGCGTTCTTGATGTTCTCCATGATGGTATCGTAGGTGTCACCCCGGATAGCGTTATGGCGTTCCCTGTCCCCGTCCAGGCTTAGGAGTATTAAATCTGCTTCCGGCAGATCTATGGGGAAGGTTCCGTTAGTGACGACGTTCACGATCAGGAAGCCCATCTTTTTGGCTTCTATTACCAAATCCTTTATGGTTTTGTCTCCGTCCTTCCACATGAAGGTCTCCCCTCCGCAGAAAAAGAGGATTCTTATACCCATATCGTAAAGCTCTTTCATTTCTTTCATAATATGGCTGTAGGGATGTATAATAGCTGTGATATTGTTGACTGAGCAATGTTTGCACTTTAAGTTGCATTTGTCTGTAACAATGACAGTTCCAAGGATTGGGTCTTTTTTACGGAAAAGCACCGTTTTTATCCCGAATCCCAGGAAATGCATGAAGGATGAGAATTTCATTTTTTTTCCTTATAAAGTGGCTTTGTAATATACTAAGTAAAAAACTTCACAATTATAAAATTGTTTCTTCCTTAATTAATATTTTAGCATTAAAAAATTGAATTGACAAAAGAGAGTATAAGAAAAGAGAATAATAATAAGGAAAAATAAAAGCTCATGAAATTTGTGATTGCGCCAGATTCATTCAAGGGAAGTATCTCTGCGGAGGATTTCTGCCATGTGGCGGAGAAGGTTATAGCTGAAATAATGCCAGACCCTGATGTGATGTCTATGCCGCTTGCTGACGGTGGAGAGGGGACTATGGCATGCATCCTGTCTGTTTTGGAAGGGTGGAAGGAAAAGATTCAGGTTACTGGGGCCTTCCTTGGAGGGAAAAAATGGGTAGAGGTCGGCTTTGTTAATGAGAGCAGGGAGGCTGCAACTTCAACGGCAAAGACAGCTGTATCCACAAACCTGAAGTCAGCCCCAAAGACTGCAATAATCGAGAGCGCAGAAGCCATGGGGCTGCCCTCTGTTGGAGATAGGAAGAATCCAGCCCTGACTACAACCTATGGGGTGGGGGAGATGATTGCCTTTGCCATAGAGTCTGGTGCGAAAAAAATAATACTTACCTTGGGAGGCAGCAGTACTAATGACTGCGGGTCAGGAATGCTTGCTGCCCTGGGGGCTTCCTTCTGTGATAAAGAGGGACGTGCTTTCGTTCCTACTGGCGGTACCTTGAGGGATGTCGCTTTCTGTGACTTCACTGCCTTGAAAAAGAAGCTTTCGGATATAGAAATCGTAGCTATGTGTGATGTGAACAATCCTCTTTGTGGAGAGCTCGGCTGTTCGGCTGTCTATGGTCCGCAGAAAGGGGCGGATGAGGAGATGGTCTCTCTTCTGGACTCCGGCTGCCGCCATTTTGCCCAGCTGGTGGAAGCGGTGGTGGGAAAAGATTACTCCTCTTTCCCCGGGGCTGGAGCCGCCGGTGGTCTGGGCTTTGCCTGCATTGCCTGTATGGGTGGGACCTTGCAGAGCGGAATAGAAACAATCTTAGACTTATATGGCTTTGAGGCGGCAGCCGGAAAAGCTGACTATATAATTACCGGGGAAGGCCACTTTGATGAGCAGAGCCTTATGGGCAAGACCATAGGCGGAATCCTGAAAAAAGCCCGCCTGGCCAGAGCAGGCTCCGCGAAGCCTGTGCTTCCTGTGGTGGTTTTCTGCGGGAAGGCGGGCCCTATAAGTGGTGCAGCTTTTCCAGAGCTTTCTATCCACGAAATAAGCAAAGGGCAGGACTTGGAATATGCCATGGCTCATGGGAAGGAAAATCTGGAAAGGGAGCTTACAGCCTGGCTCAGGAGCTTGTAAGAGGCAGCGGGCTTTTTGGGGGTTCCCCAGCAGGGCAGACCTTAGCTTGCTTCTGCCTGACAGGCTTTATGGGCGGTCTTGTGAGAGCCTGCATCAGGCTTGACATATGCCGATATAGGTGACATCCTAGTATGTAAGCCGTCTGCAAAAATGGAAAGTAGCTGTATCGCGGAATTTGTCGCTGTAAAGAATACCGCCTATACAGGATGCTTCTGGAATAGAATGTTGTGGTAATGGAATTTTGCCGCACAAGGATATTACGCGAGGAATTCAGCGGCGAGGAGAAAAAGATGGTCCAAATAACTGATTTGTCATCAAAAAAGGGAAATGAAGTCAAAAAACAAGGCATAAGCTCTGTTTTTTTTGTATCTGGAAGAGATGAGTTCTCTGGTGTGGATAAAATTGCTGCAAAAGTTTGTCTTGACGTGAAACGTGTTACTGGGGCAATGCCGGAAAGCGTAAAAATCCAGGCTCCGGATGACCTTTCAAAAATCAGTGAAAATGGCAAGCAGGCCATTATTTATGGAACCTACGGCAAAAGCTCACTTATTTCTTCTCTTGAGCAAAAGGGACTTATCGACCTGAAAAAAATCTCAGGTAAGAGGGAGGTATACTCCTTCTCTGTCCTTGATAATATTCAGCTTCCTGGATATACCGGCTCTGCCATAATCATAGCCGGAAGTGAAAAAAGGGCTACCATTTACGGCCTCTTCCATCTGTCTGAATTGATGGGGGTTTCTCCTCTGGTAGACTGGGCGGGAATTCTTCCTCCCCACAAGGATAAAATTGAATTCACAGAAAAAGATAATTTCGTCTCAAAGGAGCCTTCAGTAAAATACAGGGGATTTTTTATAAACGATGAATGGCCAGCCTTCGGCAACTGGTCGAAGCGCAATTACGGCGGTTTCAATGCCAAGATGTATGAGCATGTTTTCGAGCTTTTGTTAAGGCTTAAGGGCAATTATATGTGGCCTGCCATGTGGTCGGCACAGTTCAGCCTGGACGGTCCGGGACTTGCCAACGCTGAGCTTGCCGATGAGCTTGGTGTTATAATGGGAGCTTCCCATCATGAGCCCTGCTGCAGGAACGGCGAGGAGTACAAGTATGTGCGCGGACCGGGTTCCATTTACGGTGATGCCTGGAATTTCAGGGCTAACCGCGAGGGCATAACAAAATTCTGGGAAGACGGGCTTAAGCGTTCCGGCAAATTCGAGAATGTGATAACCGTGGGTATGAGAGGTGAGGCCGATACGGCCATCCTGGGCAAGAATGCCACCTTGAAGGACAATATAGATCTGCTCAGGGATGTCCTTAAGACTCAGAACGATTTGATACGTAAATATGTTAATGCCGACGAGCAGAAGGTTCCCCGTATGCTGGCCCTATATAAAGAGGTGGAGCCTTATTTCTACGGTGATGGAAAAACAAAGGGCCTTATGGGAAGCGAAGAGCTTGAAGGTGTCACTCTTATGCTTTGTGATGATAACCATGGTCATCTGCGGACTCTTCCCACGGAGGAGATGAGGAGCCACAAGGGTGGCTATGGTATGTACTATCATTTCGATTATCATGGCTGGCCCTTCAGCTACGAATGGGCCAACACTAGCAGCCTGCCTGAGACTAAGGAGCAGATGCGCGCCGCTTATGAGTTCGGAATCAGGGAGCTGTGGATAGTGAACGTAGGTGATATTTTCTCCACGGAATACCCCTTGAGCTACTTCCTTGATCTTGCCTACGATTACGAGAAATATTCTGATTTGAACTATAGCACCCAGGAATATACAAAGGAATGGACGGATTTTAACTTTGCCGCCCTGAAAAAGAGCGAGAGGGATGAAATAACTTCCCTGCTGCAAAGGTATACAAAGCTTACCCGTATGCGGCGCACGGAATGCCTGCAGACAGATACCTTCCATCCTGTTAACTTCGGGGAGTCTGACATTATTCTTGCTGAGACGGAGGACATAATAAAAAGGGCGGAAAAGCTCAATTCCGGCCTGAAAAAGCGGCTGGTCAAGGCCGCTGGAATCTGTGGACCGGATGATGTGCCCGAAAGCCTTTATGCTGGCTTCTATAGTCAGGTATATTTCCCTGCTGTTGCAAATATGAATGTTTTCCGACTTCAACTGACCGCCGGAAAGAATCACTGGTATGCGGCAAAAAACATGGTGGCCGCAAATCCTCTGTGTTCTAAGATTAAGAAATACCTTGACTTCGATACAATAATAGTTGAGGAGCTTGATTCTGTAGACAGTGGCAGGTGGTACGCCATGGGCTGGTCAGAGCACATAGGCTTCCAGAACTGGAACGATGAGGGGAATCTTCTGCCTGCTGGCATGAAAACTCCCGGTGCAAGAAAGCCAAGGATCCTTGTGTGGGTAGAGGGAAGCTCTTCCCTTGCTTCCGGTCAGGAATGGAATCGTAAAATCCTTCATTTAAAATCCTTCAGAAATCCTGATGTGAATGAAGCTGTGATAAATATCGCTTCTGCCAGCCTTCTCCCCTCGGCCTTCGAGCTGGAATCTGACAAGAAATGGCTTTCCTTCGATATAAAAAAGGGAGAGGTTTCCCAGAAGACTCCTTTGCAGAAGGTCAGAATCACTATAGACAGAAAGCTTCTTGCCAAAGATGAGGCAAAAGCTGAGACTGCTCTTATCAGTGTTATAAGTAAGAGTGAGAAGGGTCGCTCAGCCCTGGTCTCTATAGAAGTTGACGTCAGGCCTCTTGTGGATGGCAGCTTCCCTTCCGGCACCTATGTTCAGACAGAGGGTTACATCTCCATGGAAGCAGAGCATTTCATTAAGAATGTGGCCGCAGGAGGGGCTTCCTTCCATATTCTTCCAGCCTATGGTAAGACCCTGTCAGCCATAAAGGTTTTCCCGGAGACAGCCTGGTTCGATGATAGTTCCTCCGCTCCTTACGTGGAGTATGCTTTCGCCCTTGATGGTGATGCCTCTATGAACTTCGATTTCTATCAAAGCCCCCTGAATCCGGTTAGCAAGGCCAATGTCCTCCGCTTCGCTGTGGAAGTGAACGGGACAAAAATCACCAAGGATGCTGTTCCTGCCTCTTTCGCGGTGGGCGACAGTCAGGAGCCTTGGGGACAGGAGGTTACCAATGATATCAGGGTTTCCACTGTAACAGCTCCCTGCCGTAAGGGCTTGAATGTGCTCAGAGTATATGCTGTGACTCCATCCTTTGTGCTTGAGAAAATCGTAATCCATAAGGAAAGGGAAAAAATGCCCTATTCTTACCTTGGAGCTCCAGAGACCTATAGGATTAAATAAGGAAAAAGGCTTTGTATTAATAATGACAAATCAGAAATTGGGGTTTATACTTTTAAACGAGGATATTTCTGAAAGTCATAATGTGTTCGTTGAAAAAACTGCTCTCTTTGCGTAATTCAAGCGTAAAGCCCAAGTTTCCTCAGCTTCGCCTGACGTATTTAGGCTTTATTTTTTTTGTGCTTATTTTCGGTCTGACCCCTCTCTATGCCCAGGATAAGGTTTCTCCTGCCTATGGAGCTGTCGTTAGAGTCGGCTTTACCGACAATGATGATGCCTTCTCTGCTATTGACGATACAGGGGTCAAATCAGGCTATGCCTATGAATACATACAGCAGCTTGCATACTACACTAACTGGAAATACGAATACGTCTATGGAGATTTTCCTACCCTCTATGAAAAGTTAAAGAACAATGAGATAGACATGCTGCTTCATGTTTTTAAGCTGGACGAGGGGCAGAATGCTCTTGTTTTTTCAGAATATTCGATTGGCACAGAAAGCACCTTCATCTTTATAAAACCAGAAAATACAGATATCGTTCAAAGCAATATCAGGACCATTGAAGGGAAAAAGGTTGCGGTCGTAAAAGGCCATTATGCCCTGCCTCTTTTCAAGGACTGGCTTGAAAGATATAGAATCTCCTGCTTCGTACAGGAATATGATACAGAGGAGGAGGCTATAGAGGCCTTTGATTCTGGAAATGCGAACATAATTCTTTACTCCGATATTCATAGCAACCTTGACTGGATTCCCCTCACAAGAATAACAGCCTTTGATTACTACATAGCTCTGTCGCCGAATGCGGCTTATCTCTACGATGAGCTTACTGCTGGCCAGAACAAAATGTACCAGAAGAATCCCACTCTGAACTATATGCTGTATACAAATTACTATTCCCCTTTGTTCTATGACTGGCGGTTGTCCTCTGATGAGAGCAATTGGTTGGAATCTCATCCTGTGATAACGATAGGTTGTTTAAAAGACAGCCTTCCAATTTCCGCACTTAGTACAAACAAAAAGCCTACGGGCTTTATAGTCGATTTCATGAAGCTTCTTTTTAAGGTCCTGAAGTTACCTGAGAAGGAAGTGAATTATCAATTCTATGACGATTTGGATAGTCTTGTGCAGGCCCTGCGACAAGGTGAAGTGGATGCGGCCTTCCCTGTTTCTTTCGATATGTATAAGGCAGAGTCTGATACCCTCTACGTTTCCACACCTATTTTGCGTACCCTGTTTTTTATGGACCAGGAAGCCACTCCGTCTACTTATCTGCCCAGCGAACATCCTTTCCGCAATGCAGTCGCCTTTTCTGCTGATAAGCTGAACGTCCCCTTCCTTGATATAGTGAACAGGGCGAAAAATTATATACCTGATGAGACCGTACATTTCTTATTGAACAAGTATATGCCGGTGGAAAATGTATTTTCTTTCTCAGAATTCCTTACTGAGAACTTTTGGTACTTTTTGACCTTTCTTATTCTGATTATGTTTACCGCGATAGGCTTCAGCACTGCCTCTTTCGAGAAAAAGAAAAAAATATCGGCAAGGGAGGAGCTTGCCCTCCAGAAGGAATTGAGTTTCCAGCAGGAGATAATGTTCAATGAGCTAGTGGAGGACTTTGAGTCTATATCAGTCGTAAATCTCGTGACAGAGGAAACAATCCGTTTTTCTGTCAGAGGAATATTCAAGGAATTTGCGAAAGATATAGATAAATTGACTGATTATAAGAGCCATATAGATTATTTTGCCGACCACATTGTTTTTAAGGATGATATCAATACTTACATACAGTCGATGAATAAGGACAAGATAATAGAGAATCTTCATAAGAACAATATTTACTTCTTCAACTTCAGGATTAATCTGAAAGGTCAGATTCTGTATTATCAGATTAAAATAGTAAGGGATCCTTCTGTACCGGAAAAGAATGTCGTGGTTATCGGTATAAGGAATGTTGATGCGGAGACTAAACAGGCCATAAAGTATAGAAAACAGCTGGAAGAGGCAAAGGTAAAAGCGGAAGTTGCGAACAGGGCTAAGTCTACATTCCTTTTCAATATGAGTCATGATATACGGACACCGATGAATGCTATTATCGGCTTTACAGATATGGCTCTGAGGGCTAAGAACGAACCTTCGAAGGTCGAGGATTATTTGAAAAAGGTAAAGCTGTCCAGTGATCATCTTCTTAAACTGGTTGATGATATCCTTGATATGGCGAGAATAGAGAATGGCAAGATAAATCTTGAGGAATCAGAGGCTGACCTCATAACGGTGATAAAAAATATAACTTCAATCATTCAGGGGTCTGCCGAGCAAAAAAACATAAGTTTCAGTCTGTCCTTGGAGAATATTACGAATTCCCATATATGCATAGATGTGCTCCGCTTCAATCGTATCATGATAAATATTCTTACAAATGCGATTAAATATACAAAGCCGGGGGGAAAGGTCGTTTTTACGGTAAAACAGCTTTCAGCTCCTAAGAAGAAAGGATGCCTTTATGAATTTATAGTAGAGGACAATGGAATCGGAATGTCCAAGGATTTCGTGAGACATATATTTGATTCCTTCTCCAGGGAGAGGTCCTCAACTATAAGCGGTATCAAAGGAACCGGACTTGGTATGAGCATTACCAAGGGGCTCCTGGATAAAATGGGCGGTACGATCAGGATAAAAACCCAGCAGAGGAAAGGAACCGTTGTTTTTGTGAGAATACCTCTGAAAGTCAGTTCTTCTGATGAGAAGACTTCTTCTTTGAACACGAGTATACAAAAGAAAGAAGTCCGTACGAATTTTGAAGGAAAGCGGGTGCTGCTTGTTGAGGATAATCTTCTTAACAGGGAAATAGCTGAGACAATCCTTGAGCAGAAGGGGCTTGCTGTTGAGACTGCCGAGGATGGTGTCGTCGCTCTGGAGAAAATCAGGGCATCGGACACAGGTTATTATGATTTAGTGTTCATGGATATTCAGATGCCCTTCATGAATGGCTATACTGCCACCCGCATGATACGTCAGTTGAAGGACAAGGGGCATTCCTCTATTCCTATAATAGCTATGACTGCAAATGCCTTTGAGGAAGATAAGAAGAAAGCGCTTGAAGCTGGTATGAACGGTCATCTGACTAAGCCGATAAAACCAGAGGAGCTTCTTGCTGCTTTGAACGATTTCCTTGATTGATTCCTCAAGTAGAAAGCCTGTCTTGACTTTGCAATAACAATAAAGAAATCTGCATAAAAATGCCGATATCTATGATGTGGCTACGAAATACATATAGTCTCAGCTATAGAAGGATGCAAAAGAATAATATGAAAAACAAATGGAATCTTTCTCCTGCACTTAAAATCTCTATTGCTTCGTTTGTTTTTGTAGGGCTGATTTTCTCAGCTGTTCCTCTTTTTCTCATTCAGAATTCCGCGACTTGTGCAAATGTGGAGAATCTTCTTTCTTCGAGCCTTCTCAATGTGCTCAATCGTATTTCTGTCTCTGAACCGGTAATGCAGGATCCTGCCTATATGTATTTCGTGACGGAGAATGATACCCTGGGGGAGAAGGGTGGTTATATCATAGCCGACAAGCTTCATGATATATGTTGCGGGAAAAAGGATGAGCAATGCAGGACTCTGGAGGATGCCGGAATCGATATAAATAAATACGCTCCCATGAGCCTTGCTGCGACCGATATTTTCGGGGTTACCTGCCATTTTTTATATATGAAAACAGATGCTTACGTGATAGTGTCTTATGTCCCGGTCACAGAGCAGGTAAGAATACGTAACATTAATGTTCTTTCTACTTTGGGGCTTTATTTTGTCATTCTTTTACTGCTGTTCCTTCTTTCTCCCCTTGTCATTCCTTTTCTTAAGCGCCTTTATGTCCGCATACCTGCCTTGGGGGCCTTTGAGAAGAGTACTTCCCTTCCTTCTGCGGCTCCTGTAGAAGAAGAGGCAGATGCTTCAGTGACTGACCCAAGTCATGAGGAGGAACAGCTTTCTGATGGCGATAGCGAGGACGACCTTTCTGAATATGTGGATAGAATAAAGGAACTGAAAAAAGCTGCCCTTACCATAAAGGATGACAAGCTGTTCAAAATGGCGGATTATCTTGAGAAATGCGGCAAGGCTCTTCTTGCTGGTTCAAAAGATGCGGAGAAATTCAGAACAGAGATAGAAAGAAAAACACCAATCGCTCTGAAATATTATGCTGAGTGCATAAGATATCATGAAGAGAAGAAAGATATGCAGCCTTCTGAGATTTTTGCAGCTCTGGAGGCTTTGTATGAAGGAGCCTGTTCCTCAGATAAAAACACTGTCAGCTCTTATATCGCGACCTTCAGGCATGTGAATCTACCCAGAAAATTGGATGCGGTCTTCCCTTCTCTTTCTGTAGCAGCGGATCAAAGTGATTTCAACAAGATAAAAAATATCATAGATTCCTTGCGGACAGGTTCTCATTCTTCCTAGTTCTTCTTTCTTAGCAGAGCACCAAAGGCTGACAAAATCGTTCCTGCCAGGCTGATTGCGAAGCCTCCCCATAAGACTGCCTTTATTCCGCCTGTCTTAATGATAAGACCGCCGAAAAGGCTGCCCAGCACCATTCCTATAGCTTCTGTCATGGCTACCAGAGCCTGACCTGTGACTATGTCCTTCTCGTCAAAGGTGTCATGTGCGTAATATACTTTTGCGGCGGCCATAAGACCAAAAGCACCTATGGACAAAACCTGTATAAGATATATTGCGGTGACACTTCCTGCCAGACAGAATAAAAGTGCCTTAAGGGTAAAGACAGTACATGATATAAGAAGAAGATTTTTTGATGATATCCTTTTGTTCAATCTGCTGTAGAAGAAAAGACTGGGAATTTCCATGACGGCAGTTATTCCCAACGAAATTCCCAGGGATGTGCTGTTGCCGCCGACCTTCTCGATTATTCTTACGAAATAAGTGACGTTCATGTTTTGAAAAACCATTACTATAGTCATTCCCAAAAGCATGAGGGTAAAAGCGGGGTAGCGGAGGATCAAAGCCTTTTCCTTCTTTTTGCTTGATTGTCCATTCTTTTCAATTTTTTCTGCGATTTTGTATTTCGCGGGAGAAGGAAGAAGCAAGGCTTCTATGAGCAGCGCCAGGGATACCCCTGCCGCGAAAAAGGGGATGCAGGCTGTTCCCCATGTGGTGACAGCCTTTCCCATTATTATGGAGATTACTCCGTAAGCTGTGGAGCCTATTCCCCTTGCAATGCCGAAATCTACCTTAAAATTCTGGGAGCTGTAGAAAAAACTGACGGAGCTGAGAAGAGGCAGCATGGAGTAAGTCGTTATGAGTATGCAGCCGAAGAGGATTGTGCCTGCAAGAGAATATGAGCTGATGAAGGGTAGGAGCAGGGAGGCAGTCAGCTGTATTATTGAAAGAAGTATAAGGAGATTCCTGAAATTCCATCTGCGGCTTTTATCTGCGATCCGGCCCAGAAGAAACTGGAAGAAAGCACCCGCCAGGGAAAAAAGGGATATGGCTGCTCCTATTGTTCCGTCCGCGATGTCAAGGTTCTGCAGGTAGCTTGTGGCATACCCGAAACCTATCGAAAACATCATCGTATGAGTACCAATAAGAAAGCGGTATTTTATGTTCTCTGATTTTCCTATCATAAAAAAGATATTACACAGTGGCGATAAAGTCTTCAAGCGGGTTGAGGAATGCTTTGCGGTTATCATGACGATGCTTGTGAAAAAAATTAACATAACAAATTTTCTGCTAAAGTTTTTGGGAATTCTGCCGAAAAAGAAGTATCTTTTTTGTTAGCAGAAAAATGACAAAAAAGATAAAAATGTTGTTTTAAGGCTTGAAAAAACTGCATGAAGAACGGATAATGCGGTGTATCAAGGCTTAAATGAATTATTACCTTGACGGTTTTAAAATACCGTGGTATTCTGGTAAAGTCAGTATAGCTTAAAAACCGTTGGTTTCGCTTTACTGAAAAGATAAGGAGGATTTTTATAAAATTATGAAAAAGGCTCTTGTAATTTTAATGGCATTGTCCATGGTTTTCGCAGCTTTCGCTGACGAACCAGCAGTAAAGAATGAGGTTGCAGAATTCAAAGGTAGTGCTTCTGTAACTTGGGGTTGGGACATTGATAATTCTATGACAGGATTCACGAGTTCTAACAGTGCAAACTTGAAGTTCACTCTTATTGATAAAGGTGACAAAGCTAGTTCTGGTGATGGTGCTGTTTGGGGCGATATCAAAGTAAAGCTTGGTGATGCTGTTCAGTATGATGGCGGTGCTTGGAATGGAAAAAATGCATCTGTAGATTATGCAAAACTCCACATTGGTGATATGTTCACAATCAGTATCATGGATGCTGATGTAAGAAACGGTGGATACAAGCTCGCTCTTGCTGCTAATAGTGACAAGGATGTTTTCAATGTTGGTGCTTTCGGTGGAAATGCTGATATTAAAAAAGGTCTTACCTTTGGTATAGCTCTTCCTGATCTGCTTAATCTTAACATTGATTTCCGTTCAACAGATGGTCTTAATAACCTTTATGGTGTAGCTGCTGATATTGATCTTAAAGCTGTTGAAAACCTTACATTCAAGCTTGGTTATGGTCTTGATTTCCTGCCCAATATGTCAGGTCTCGGAACTGCAGGTCTTTTCACTCAGGTTGGATACAAAGCAGCTCTTGATGACAAATTCTTCATCGAGCCACAGGTTGCTTTCGGATATGATATCGGTAATACTATGAACCTTGCTGCTGGAGTTCTCTTCGGATGGGGCGACAAGAACAAGGATCCTATCAAATACATGAACGGAAAGGTTTCAAACGGTTTCTCTGTAGGAACAATGATGAACCTTGCAGCAGCAGACTTCGCAGTTCCTCTTGATGTAGCAGTTTATGATACTACATTCGTTGAGAACCTTTCAGTAGGTGCTGAGCTTTATACAGCAAATGTAAAGGCTTTCGCTGATGATCTTTTTGTTGCATTCGATGCTAAATACAAGATTGATGTCGTAACTCCTACTATCGCATGTAAGTTTAACAAGGCTGCAGCTAATTCCTTCGTTCTTTATGTTGGAGTTGACTATACAGGAATTGCTAACACAACATTCTCTGTAAATTATGAATCAGGCAACCTTGTTGATTCTGTTGTTGGTAAGGTTAACGTTACAGCAAAGATTTCTCTCTAATTCAGAAAGATATTTGCGGGTGGTTGCAAAGGTCTGAAGGCCTTTGTGATTGCTAAGCTTGATAAAATCCTGCGGATTTCCGCAGGATTTTTTTTGTTTAAATATTCTTATTTTCTGAATGTAGTTTTTGCTTTTCATATGTAAAAAAAACTGTTAATATCTATTTATGTATATAAGTGTAAATAAAAAGTTTCATTTAGGCGGATTCATTCTTTGCCTTTTTTTCTGCTTAATAAATCTTTTTTTCTTTTCTTGTACTTCCACTAAGCTGGAATATGAATTAACTGCTGCTTCCCCAGAAGGCAGAGACATAGTTTCCTATGTGAATTTAATATCATCAAAGCACGTGGGCTTTTCTAAGCTTGTTTCTGAAGATGCTTTTTATAAGCAGGCCCAAGAAGCTGTTTTCCGGCTTGATGCGAGCTTTAATGCTGGTGAAGGCGACCAAAGTAGATTGACTGCCTTGTATTACGAGCTTTGTGGTCTTGCGGCTATGCTCCATGATGGGCATACAGGTATTGAGATGCCCGAGACGATTCTTCCTTCCTTGGAGTTTTACCCCTTTGCTACTACTGAGATAGGTGGAAAGCTTGTGATAGTCTCGGTTTCTAAGGAATATGCCTCATGCCTTGGCAGGTCTATACTGGAGCTTAATGGAATTCCCTTTGAGGAGGTTGTAAAGGCTATCAAGGGCTATATAAGCTACGACACAGAAGCATATGCTCTTAAGAAAGTCAGCGATTCCTTGAATATCCGTCAGCTGCTGGATTATTCAGGTATAGGGGC
>JAILBN010000117.1 GCA_024680915.1 Treponemataceae bacterium
CACGAATAGAGTAAACAGCAATTTTTTCAGAGGAGAATATATGAATAATAAAAAAGCACTTGCTATCTCGACTAAAATAACTATAGGTTCGATTGTAATCATACTTATCATCGCTGCGATTACCATAATCACCGCAAGTATCTTTTTCTCCAGGAACAGTCTTGAGAATTTCTATACCAACGCAAAGATGGAGCTTTCGGAATTCTCGGATTCAATCACGATGTTTTTCAATTCAAAAGAAGTTGAGCTGAATGTCTTTGCCGAATCAAATGAGGTTAAAGCCGCCGATGATACGATACATTCTTTTGTCGATGAGGTGGGCGATATACAGATCTTGGAATACGCCAAGAGTCCTGTCGAAGAAGAGATAAGAAAGCTCTGCAAGATTTATGCTTCCTATGATGCTGATATTGCGGAGATATACCTGGGCACAAAATGGGGTGGTTATGCGACTAATTTCGATAGCTCCATGAGTGGTGGTTATGACCCTAGGAAACGCGGTTGGTATTCCACTGCCACCTCCGGGAAGGGAAAGGTCATGATAACTGATGCCTTTGCCTCTACTGTCGGTGCTACTGTCGTTGGTATAACCCGCAGTGCTTATGATAACTCAGGAGAATTCATCGGGAATGCATCTATCGAGGTTTCCCTGGATACTCTTACAGGAATCTTTGAGAGCATAGATCTGGGGGAAGGCAGCTTCCTTATGATGATACAGCAAGACGGAACCATACTCGCTGACTCCAGCCCTGCCAAAAACAACTTCAAGAACCTGAAGGATGTTAATATTCCTTCTTTAGGCACCTTCCTGTCCTCTGGTAAGAGCAGCGGGGAAATCGTGATAGACGGCAAAAGCTATTTGTCCCAGTTGATAAAGAACAGCAAGACCGGGTATCAGATTGTCGGTCTGACTCCTAAGGACACTGTTTATGCGGCTTTTTACAATACCCTTCGTTTCACTATTATGAGCAGTCTTTTCATCTCTCTTTTGATAGCCTTGGTTACGGCTTTCATAGCCAGAAGGGTTATGAGACCTTTGAGGGATATCCGTGCCAATATTATCGAGAGTACGAATGATATAGCCGAAGGAAAGGCGAACCTCTCCAAGAGGATAAATGTAAAGGTCAGGGACGAGATAGGTGATGTGGCGGACGGCTTCAATTCTTTTTCTGCGACCCTGCAGACCATAATAAAAAGCATGAAGCAGTCCAAGATGTCTCTTACTGCGGCTGGAAAAGCTCTTAAGGACGGGACTTCTGAGGCTGCCGCGGCAATATCTCAGATTACGGAAAGTATCAGCGGGCTTAAGGGTAATCTTTCAACCCAGACTGAAAGCGTAGACCAGACGACGGGCAGGATCAACGATATAATAGACAATATCCATTCTCTTGAAGGCCTTGTGAAAACCCAGTCTCTTGTCGTACGGGATGCATCAGAAGCCATTGAGCAGATGATAGGTAATATAGGTGATGTAGACCGTTCTGTTGATAAAATGGTCTCATCCTTCAGTACCCTCGCTCAGGATGCGGAGAAAGGCGCGGCAACCCAAAAGATGCTGCAGGAGCAGATCGGGGAAATCGAGACTCAGTCTAAGCTGCTGAATGATGCGAACACTGTCATAGCGAACATAGCGAGCCAGACTAACCTTCTTGCCATGAATGCGGCTATAGAGGCAGCCCATGCAGGAGAAGCGGGAAAAGGTTTCGCCGTTGTATCAGATGAGATCCGTAAGCTTTCAGAGACATCCACGTCCCAGTCAAAGACCATCGGTGAACAGCTCAGGCGTATCCAGGAAACCATAAACAATGTCGTTATCTCCACTCAGCAGGGAGTCCAGAGTTATACCAACCTTGCCAATGAGATACAGGAGACAGACTCCTTGGTCCAGCATATAAGGAATGCCATGGTCAACCAGCAGAAAGGTTCTGCCCAGATAACCGAGGCTCTCCGCAATATGAACGACAGTACGTCAGAAGTCCAGCAGGCTTCTAAGAAAATGACGGAAGGCAGCCGTATCATTGTGAGTGAAGTCGGTACTCTTCAGAAAGAGACTGAAGTTATGCGTCGCAGCATGGACGAGATGTCTCATGGGGCAGGGAAAATAGAGGAGATGGGTGCTTCTCTGACCGATATCTCATTAGTTATGGAGCAGTCGATCAACGATATAGGCAGCCAGGTTGACCAGTTCGATGTCTAGGGACAGCATGAGATATTGAGATTCCCCTTTTTCTTACGCTTTTATTATGCTTTCTTTTGCCTGTCTTTTCTCAGCAGTTCTACACAAGCTTCTGGAGGAAGGGGGCGGCTGTATAAGAATCCCTGTATATAATCGACTCCGGCCTTCTCAACATGCTCTCTCTGAGAGTTTGTCTCTACTCCCTCCACAAGAATCTTGAAGCCCCCACCCTTGAAGGTGCTCACAAGGTCATCGAAAAGGCTTTTTCCTTTATCACTCTCTTCCATCATAAGGACGAGGGACCGGTCCATTTTTATCGTGGAGAAGGGTAGGGAGACTACGTTGGTGAGGTTGGAATAGCCTGTTCCGAAGTCATCAAGATAGAACTTGACCCCGGCCTTTGTCAGGGCAAGCATATTGTTCATTACGAAATCATAATTATCTATGAAGATGCTCTCTGTTATTTCCATTACTATATTTGACGGGGAGAGTCCGAATCTCTCTATCGTTTCAAGGACATTCTGGACGATGTTAGGATTCAGCATCTGGTATACAGAGAAGTTTATGGAGACCGTGTTTACTATATCTCTGTTGTCTGCTATGAATTTGCAGACCTTCTGAAAGGCAATGAAGCCCAATCTTTCCACCAGACCTCGGTTTTCTGCAACTTGTACGAATTCTGCCGGAGAAATATCCCCCAGCTCCGTATTCTTAAGGCGGGACAGAGCCTCCATATACACGAATTTTTTCTCTTGTATGGAGTAGATAGGTTGGAACCAGACCTGGAACTTTTCGGAATCAAGGGTAAGCTCCTTTTTTAGAATCCTGTAGATCTGGCGTTTCCTCTCCATATCCAGGAAAACCGCCTCATCGCATATCTGAAAGGTATAATCTTTGCTTTTTTTTGCTTTCTCAAGCATATTGTTGATTACGTCCATCAATGGATCAAGGTCGTTTTCTTCCCTTTTGAATTCAATAGCTGCGGTATAACAATTGATGGGTATAGGTACGATGGAATTCATAAGCGAGCTTAAGCTCTTGAGATCGGTGACAAGGGTCCGGCTTTTCCTTTCCACTTCGGCCATGTTCTTTCCTATCGCCGCGAATCTGTTGGAGGAAAGAATGTAGGAGTCCTTTGGAAAATATGAGAGTATAATGGCCCCTAGTTGTAGGAGAAAATGATTATGCTCTTTTGCGTCAAGGCAGGATTGTATCATATTCATTTTTTCTACTTTTATGACAAGCAGGGCGCCTCCCTTCCTTTGCATGGAAATCCTTTTTCTCAGCTTGCTTTCTCTTAGCAATCCTGTTTTATAATCAATTTCTATCATGTAGGACTGCACTGTCAGATATGCGAAAAGCACGGATGTGAATGAGGCCACTCCTGTAAGTATGACCATGGGAAAGAGAAACTGGATTCCTACGAAAAAAAGCGATATGAAAGGATAAATCATGAAGACGTAAAAGAAGCGCCTGGACATGAATTTCCTCTGGATGGTGATTGTCAGTATTATAGAAAGCCCGTAAAGAGCGGAAAGAATATAAGTTATGTTCTTAAGTGGGCCGCGGATATATCCTTCTGTCTCATCATAGCGGAATATCCAGCCTGTTTTTATATTTATAAGCACAAAGAGCATATAAATAATTTGGATGATTCCTGCTATACTGGCGAATAGTCTTCTTTTTTTTGAATCGGAATAGGCTATGTCGAATACATAGCATGACATTACGCATGGGCAGATAAGAAGCACAAGGAAATAAAGAGTCGTAACGAAGGAATTCAATGATATCGGATACTGGCTATGATGGGAAATCAAATAAACGGAGATTATGTTGAAAAAGGAGGCAAGGAGGGTTGAGCCTGCTGCATAGAGGAAAAATCGTTGCCTCTTGTCATACAAGGAAAAAGAGAGAAATATATTGATGCAGATAAGAAAGGAAACCCAGCAGGTTATAAGTTCACCTATAATAAAATAACTAGAAAGTCCAAATTCCATTACTATATTCTAGCACGAAAAAATAAACATAGCAAATTTCTTGCTTGATTATAAGTGATTATTATTGAATAAATTAAGGGCTGTTTTTCCCCAGCTGCTGCTTTTTTATCATTCCATGAGAGAAATCGTGAAAACAGCTCCATGCCCCTCGTTTTTTTCTGCGCAGATCTCTGCATTCAAAGCAGAAGTCAGGGTTTTTGCTATGGAAAGCCCCAGACCACAGCCTCCTGTGCTTCTCGTGTGGGCTTGGTCGGCCCGGTAGAATCGCTCAAAAATGTGGGGAAGGGCTTCCTCCGGAATTCCTGGTCCGTCATCAGTCTCTCTTATCATGATACGGCCGTCCCTTTTTTCTGCCTGAAGCGTTATATTGCACTTTCCGCCGGAAAACTTCACGCTGTTTGATACCAGTATGGTCAGAATCTGATGAAGCATTTCCGGGTCTGTGCTGAGAGTGGTCACTTCCTTTTCCCGGGGGGCTTCTGAAATCTTGATCTGGGCTTCCGGGGCTATTGTCTTGAATTCACTTATCACACGGCAGAAAAGCTGCCCTATATTCACTTCGGAGATGTCGGGCTTTATCCGGCCGCTTTCTATCCGGGAAATCTGAAGCAGGTTCTCGATAATAGTGTGCATGGATTTTGCTTCGTCTTTTATTGCTGCCAGTGATTTCTCAAGCTGCTCCGGGTCATCCTTGCCCCAGCGCAGAAGCAGGTTAGTCTGCCCGGATATTACGGTGAGAGGTGTGTTCAGTTCGTGGGAGACGTCGCTTGAGAACTGCCGCTCTCTGTCAAAGTCTGCTTTTATGCGGAGAAAAAGCTCATTGAAGGTATGGGAAAGCTGGTCAATCTCATCGTCACGTCCCGTAAGGGGTAAAAAATCCTCTAGTTTTTCCGTCGTCATCGTTTTTGCGGCTTTTGTTATCCTGACTACAGGATTTATAGTGTTCTTTGTTATCAGGAAAGACACGAAGAAAGACACTAAAAGCACGGGAAGTGTCATAAGGAGAAGGGCTGGCGGCAGTTTCTCAAAAAAAACTGCGGTGGAATCATTGTCCATGTTCATGGCTACTGCTATGACTAGATCCTCTCCCTCGAACTGATGAGTGTCAGCATAGTAGAAAATGTCCAGATCTCCGTCAAAGAAGAAATCTTTTTCTATATATCTTAAAGCCTTTCCCTCCGTATCTTCCAGAAGGGGAAGAAAGGGGTCGTTGGTGGCGATGACTGCTTTTGTGTCGTAATAATAAGAGATATAGGTAAGATAATAGGGAATGCCCGATATGGAGAGGCGTTCTTCCTGGGAGGATGCTGCCCTGGACTTGTCCATTTGACTTGATAATGCCGTATATACTGTATTCTCCGCATTCGCAAGCTCTCTTGTCCGGGTCCCCTTTACCAGGGAATTGACGAAAAGCATGAAGAAACAGCTTATCAGCATTACTGCTATTGTCAGAAGGAACATGAAACGTACGGAAAGCCTTGTGGCGAATGATATTTTGACCATTGTCCTATCCCACCATATAGCCGGCGCCGCGCACTGTTTTTATATAATCCTCGTCGCTGTTCTCTGCTATTTTTGTCCGCAGGTAGCCTATATAAACGTCTATCGTATTCTCATCTATGTAGTGGTCTTTACCCCATATCTCATCTATAATCTGCGACCTTGAAAGAACTTTCCCCTTGTTCTCAAGCAGGAGTTTCAAAAGCTGGAATTCTGTCTTCGAGAGGGTGAATTCCTTGCCGTCAACAGAGGCGCACATTCTGTCGGTATTAAGAGCCAGGCCTTTTATCTCGAGCTTTTTCTCCTTCTTGTTGGAATAATCTATGCGCCTTAGGACTGCGTTTATCCTTGCCAGAAGCTCCTCAATCTCAAAAGGCTTGGCTATGTAGTCGTCTGCCCCCAGGTTCAGTCCGTTTATCTTATCCAGCGCTTCACCCCGGGCTGTCTCCATTATGACAGGGACAGTGGAAACCTCCCTTATACGGCGGAGTACTTCAATTCCGTTCATCTCTGGGAGCATAATATCAAGAAGAAGGAAGTCTGGTTTTTCTGATTTGAACTTTTCTAAGGCTTCCCGCCCTGTCTCTGCAAGACAAGTGGAGTAACCTTCGTGATTAAGCTCCAGTATCAAAAAGTCGGAAATACCCTTGTCATCTTCTGCTATGAGAATCTTCATTTTTATCCTGCCTTTCCTATGATTTCTATTTGAATCTCTGTTTCTTCCATGGTGATACCGCTGTAGGATTCAACTCCTTCTACCCTGAGCCTGAAGGTGTCATTAGGGGCTGGAACCACTACTTTTATTGTATCACCATTCTTGCTGAAAAAGAATCTGGAGGAAGGGGGTAGGGATTCCCCGTCTATATACAGAGAGTCACTGTTGACCGTGAGAGGATTGATTTCCTGATTGAATGATACTTCAAGCATGGCCGTGGATTTATCCATCCTGTCACAAATGGTTCTGTTTATGACAAGCGGTTCATCCTCCGATATGGTCCTCATTCCTCTATAGTACATCATCTTGTCTTCAGGTCCCGGTATGTCTTCCGGAGGCCCTTGTCGGTCGGGATGCGGAAAGGGACCTTGTTCTCGTTCTGGGGGACCGCCCGGAGCTTCTCTTTGAGTAAAACGCTCCGCCCTTGCTGTTTGAAACGTTTTGCTTGTCAGCGTCGCTACGAACGTGATACATATCACAAGAGAGCATATAATTATTACTATGTGTCGTAATGCTGGCTTTTTCATACTGGAATTATATGATACAGGGAAAAAAGATAAATGATAAGACGTTAAAGGATTTCTAAGAATTCTCTTATTTTTCTCTTAACCTCCGTTAAAGATTTGTGGGTGCCGGCTGTGTATACTCTTTTGTAGAAATGACGAATTGAAGTTCCCGATGCAGATGCCGGTTGAACTAAAGACTTAGGAGGTCCTTATGAAGCAAATAATTAAAAATACTTTTATCCTTATGGTATTCGTTCTGGTTTTGTTGACAGGATGCGAAAACAACTTCTCTGCTCCCTCTGGTTTTCCAGAAGGAGAAGCCCCGTCTGGTGGTGCTCCCGGCGGAAGTATGGGAGGAAACGGAGTAATAATTGAGGATGATGGCAGCACTACTAATTATGTGAATACTGCGACAGCCTCTCCGACTTGTGTCGTTACGGAGGATTTATATGAGAACTTTACAGCGGACGGAACTGTCTATGTCAGCTTTGACGGAAGCACGGTGACTGCAAACCTTAACGGGGGAAGCTCCGTAACAGTTACGGCGGAAGAGGCTTCTCTTGGAAAGATAAGCGATAAAAAAATCACGGTACAGCTCTCATCCAATACTGTGGAGGATGAGGCCAATGAGGTTGATGCCGCTTCCAATGGAATAATCATACAGTATAAGGGAACCGGTAAAATCAAATACGTACTCAGCGGAAACTATACTGGAACAGTCTTTATAAAGAATAAAAACGCCGATGCGGCCGTAGTATTGAACAATGTGACAATTTCCAGTGATTCCGGTGCGGGTCCTGTGCTCCGCTTCAGCTCTGAGAAGCGTACTTTCATCGTTGTCCCTGCTGGAACCACGAATACACTCACCGATACCCGAGTCCTTAACCAGAGCGCTACTATGTATGACGACAAGAAAGGCTCCGTCTATTCAAAGGGTAGCCTTATCTTCACCGGCGAAGAATCTGACCAGATGGGTGGAAGTCTGTCCATAGTCAACACCGGCTACAAGCATGCCGTCTATTCAAAGGATTACGTCCGTATAGCAAACCTTACCCTTAACGTGACCGTGGACGGAACAAACGGTCGTGATTGTATACGTACCCTTAATGCTGTGATTATCGACGGTGGTACGATAAATCTGACAGGAAAGGGAACGATCCTTGATGACGAGAGCGTGGGTATCAAGGTTGAGGGCGAGGATGCTGACGATGATGATATGACCGTCGAATATACAGCCGGAGCAGGCTTCGTCATCATAAACGGTGGTAACCTTACCATCAATACTGTGGCCAAGGGAATAACAGCTCACTGGAAGTCCGATGAGACTGTCATCGGTAATGCAAGTTACACCGCCACGGCAAATGCTTCTCTTCTGTACACTACTTACCTGGCAGGAACAAGTGCCACCACTCCTAATCCTTTCGTAGAGATAAACGGTGGAATTATCAACATCACTACCACAGGCGAGCCTTATGAAGGCAGCTCTGACAGCGACCCCAGCTGTTCTCCCGAGGGTATAGAATCCAAGGGCACAATGACGATAAATGCCGGTACCTTGACGCTGAAATGTACTGATGATGCCCTTAATTCTGGTGGAAATCTTGTTATCAATAATGGTGCGATCTATGCCTACAGCTCCAAGAATGACGCAATCGATTCCAACGGCTCAATCATCATAAATGACGGTGTGATCGTAGCCCTGGGTATGAATACTCCAGAATGTGCCTTTGACTGTGACAACAGCAGCTTCTCCATAAGGGGCGGTCTTGTACTGGGTCTTGGTACTGAGAACTATTCTGCTCCTGGTTCCTGCACCCAGACTACTGCAGTCCTTGCCTCCAGCAGCTATGGTTCTGCCGGAAACACTATGGCGATTTTCGACGGCAGCGGTAACCCGGTCTTCGTCTACACCCTTCCTTCCAGCGCAGGTTCAGTAATGGTGCTCTCTTCACCCAGTCTTTCATCAGGTACGACCTATACCGTGAAAACCGGTGTCTCAGTAAGCGGCGGAACAAGGTTCCATAACCTTTACACAACGCTGCCTACAGTAAGCGGTGGATCATCCTCCACCACCTTCAGCGCATCAGCCAGCACTAATATCTATACCGACTCAATCTCCGGTATGGGCGGCATGGGTGGTATGGGTGGTATGCGTGGTCCAGGACAGGGCTTCTGATGGATGAGGATGCCGGGGTGTAGATGCCTTGTGAGGCCGGGGGAGAGTGACCCCGGCACTCCACCTGGTGGTTTCTGACTTTTGATGCCGGGAAGCGCTTTCTTTTCCCGGCTTTTTTTTAGGATGTGAAAGCCGGTCGGATAAGGACCGGTTAACTGAAATATTTACGAGGTGAAGATGAAAACAATAAAAACTTTCACGGCTTTTATGCTGGCTATGTCTTTGATGGCATCAGGCTTTTCTGCCGGTAATAAGGACTCCGGCAGCTCATCCTTGGATGGCAGAGGCTCCGGGAAAAATCCTCCCGACAAGCCTGGGGAAGAAAGATCCTTCTCTGGAGGAGGCCCAGAGTCTTCTTCGGCTTCTACCGTAGTTGTGGAAGGTGCGGAGTGCATTACCTACACCTACACAAGCACCAGGGGAGTCACAAAGACTTACTATGCCAAGTATCTTGTGGACGGAAGCAGCTTGGACCTGACCGACCAGACGATAGAAGCCAGCTCCTCCAATGAGATAGCAGTCCTTGTGGTCAACGGAGGCAAAGCAAACCTTACAAACTGCAACATTATCAAGGGGGGAGACGGAGCAGGCGCCTCTAAGGACGATGATTACAATTTCTACGGTATAAATAATGCCGTGGTGGTTTTGGGGGAAGATTCCTTGGCCACCCTGTCCGGCTGTACTGTCACCACCACCGGCAAATATGCGAACGCGGTCTTTGCCTCTGACGGCGGAAGGGTGGAGATTGAGGACGGAATAACTATAAGCACTTCTTCAAGCTCTGCCCGCGGTCTTTTCGCTTCTTATGGCGGAGTCGTAAGGGCGGCTGAGGGTGGTGTGGATATCTCAACCCAGGGTATCCACTGTGCGGCTCTTGCCACTGACAGGGGCGGCGGAACTATCATTGTGGGAAGCTCCGAGAATGCCCAGGAGAGCAGGCTTTCTACAGTGGCTAATGATTCTCCCTGCATCTATTCAACAGGCAGCATAATAGGCTTCAATATCACCGGTAGCTGTACTGAAGGTCAGGCTGTGGTGGTGGAGGGCAAGAACGAGGTGGAGCTTACCGACTGTGACCTTACAGGAGGAAGAAGCGAACAAGGCTGTGTCATGCTTTACCAGAGCTCCAGCGGTGATGCTGCTGATGAGGATGCCTCCTCCACAAAGTCTTCTTTGAAAGCCGTCAATTGTAAGTTCACAGTGGCTAACGGGGCTGATATGTTCGTGGTCACCCATACTTCGGCTGTGGTAGATATAAGCGGCTGCAGCTTCGAGGGTATAGAGGAAGGCCAGAACTTCATCTCCTGCAGGAAGATAAACTGGGGTACAGGTGCCTATCTTACCATGACTGCCGAGGGAGAGACTCTTTCGGGTTCTGTCTATACGGGAGATTCTTCCTCCAAGGCGACTATATCCTGCGGTCTTTCCCAGCTTACCAAGGCAAGCGGCAGCAGCGGAAATATAAGCGTCAACGGTTCTGCTCTTTAATCTGAGTCCTTCAGATATTCTATGACGTAATACAGCTGGTAATCCGCTGTGTTTTCGTTCTTGTCCAGCATTATAAGAGCCCCCTCCTTGGTGAGGGGGATTTTTACGTCTAGGGGCAGGGTGCATTCCCTGCTGGCATCTGTGTCTATGAAGCGATTCCCATCTTGGTCGAACATCCAGTTCACAGGATAGCATACATGGCATATCCCCTCAGAAAGATAGCTTTGACCTCCTGTGGTCTGGCAGGAGCAATTGCTTGTCGTCATACCCATAACCGTCACATTGGGACAGTTACCCATTGCCTTCACGAGATAGTCTCCTGCGCTCATGCAAAAGGAATCTGTAAGCACCACGACCTTTATGTCGCTGAAGGAGCCGTCAGATTCCACGTATTCTGTGGTAAGCATTTTGAACTTCCCATTTATGAAAGTGGCTTTTGTATCCATGGGAAAGCTTTCTTTTGAGAACAGGCTTGCGGTCTCGTTTGCCATCCCAGAAAAGCCCCCTGTGTTTCCCCTTACGTCTATGATCAGCTTTCTCATGCCCTGTTCCCGAAGCTTGGTAAGCTTTCCCGCAAGCTCTTCCTTGAAGCCAGGGAGTTTTCCCGTGAAATACGAAAGGATGTTCCCATACAAGGATAAGGACTCTGAGCACCTCAGCATGTAGGCCGTGTCGGCATTTATCATCTTGCATTCCAGATTGTCATATACCCCGTATTTGCTCAGCTTGAGCAGATGCAAAAGGGATAGGGTAGTGGACTCAAGTCTGTCTATTCCAGGCCCCAGGGCTTTCAGCTCAAGCTCCTTATATTCCCCCTGGTCTGTGATGAAACCCACACAGGCTGGAGAACGTCTGAGGTTTATTTCTGCCTCCGCATTGGTAATAAGTCTTTCCACAATATCAGCAGAGTCGTTCATACCTCTTGTGGAAAGCCAGACGGGGCGGAAAAAATCTTCGTTCTCCTTTACAGGCCAAGTAAGATTGTAAATACACTCCACTCCATCCACAGCCTGCTCCACAGGCTTTTTGTTCCACATCCTTATTTCCGTTCCGTCGTGAATACCTGCCCCAAAGGCTTCCGATTCTGCGTCTGTGTTGACGGCGATGTAGCTTCCGTCATCCAGTCTTACTATGGAAAAGCCGTAATCGTTTCCGGACAGCAGCATATAGCTTCTCCAGAAGGCTTCTGTATTCTGGAAGACCTGTACATGGCCGTCGTAGAAATAGTAGGCGTAGGCATAAATCACAGCAAGGAAAAGCCCGGAATCATCATTCTCCTGGGCTTTTTTCACCACAGGCAGGAACTTATCCCTTAATGCAGCTATGTCTGTTTTTTTCCAGTCTGTCAGGGAGTAGTATTTTTCCATGTCCTCTGTCAGGGATACGAAGGATTGTGTATAGGATTTGTGGGTGTGGTTCCTTATGGCTGAGCTTACAGCCATGGGGAATACCAGGGTATGGAAAAAAGCCGCGGCCGCGAAAATCGTGACCAAGGGAGCGTATATTTTTCGTGATACGGGATGAAGGTCTGAAAGGGGCTGCAAGGCTATGAGGAAGGCTGCCAGGTAAAAGATGCCGTAATAATGCCAGGTGGCCCAGGAATTGTTTATGAAACGGGCAAAGACAAAATGGAAGAAGCATACCAGAAAGGGGAGCTGGCAGACAAAAATATAAAGCTTATGTCTTTTCCTTCGGAAAGCCGCGCTGCAATCCGTGTAGCGCATTTCCTCCGGCTTTATTCCCAGCGGTTTCCTGGAGAATATGCTGCGCCGCATGATAAGTATGGCTATGCTGGATAAAGCCACGAGAAGTGCGAATATTAGTGGAGCTGGATCCTGTGAAAAAAGGCGGTTGTAAATAAGACCCAGCATTTTATTCTTTGAGAATATCTTTCAACCAGCCTGTGACCCCTTGGGGTAATCTTTCTTCCATGGGAGTGCCGTCATCATACATGAGGTTACAGTGCATGGGGTTTATAAGACAGTGCTGTCCCATCTCGAAGCCGTAGTGGATTGAGGCTATCCCTTTATCTCCGTTCCTTACCCATTCCGGGGTGTAGATGAAACAGTTCTTCATGCGTTCCAGCCGCGGCAGTCTTGGAAGAATAAGCTCCTGGTAAGGGTTGATCTCGTCGTGTTTTCCTATGGCGAAAAAGAGGTGGACCCCCTTCTCCTCGTATCTGTCCAAGTCCTGGTCGCTGGCAATTTCGCCAGTGCCGATGGGAATAAGGGCATAGAAAAAGGAGGTATATGCCGTGACCATCCTGAAGCTCATGGTAGCGCCGGCAGAGTTACCGAAAACTATGCGGCGCCCGCTGGCTCCATAAACTGCTCCTTGTCCCTTGCCGGCGCACATTTCTCCTGATAGTGACTTCCTTTTCCCGGAGTCCGAAGCTGCACCTTCGCAGGGCAGGGCTTTGCCATCACCATAGGAGTGGGCGTCAATGAAGCTTCTGATAAGCTGGTAGACAGGCTTTACGTAGGATTCGTCCCAGCCTCCCTTGACCTTACCTTCCTCATCCCTGTACTCATTGGCCAGAGGGATAAGCAGGTAAGCCCCTCCGAAGACCGACTGGTACTCCTCTTTTGAGTAGAATTCAGCCCCGGTGTAGTTTATGCAGATATCTTTCTCCAAGGAGTTGGAAGCCCCGTGCAGAAACACGAAAAGAGGGTATGACTTATCCTTTGGAAAGCCATGCTCCGTGGGGTCGTAAAAATAATAGGTCATAGCCCCTTTTTCTGGTGTGTTGAAGCTTTCTTTATGGAAACGGTCGAAGAATTCTCCGACTTTGTATGTGGGTTCATAGGAGATGAAAGAGCCTTCCGGTATCTCCTCTGCCCATCTGGGTATTTCTCTTTCTGCCATTTTCTATCCTTTTCCCTAGAATATAAAAAAAGTATAAACCCGAAAAAAACAAATGAATATAAAAAAAAGCCCTGATATTTTTTTGAATGTGTTATAATAATCCACAGAAAAGGAATGGGGAGTCTGCGGGGAAAATATGGAACGATACTGCACGAACTGCAAGAAAAGCTTTGATTTTACGATAAAGAGCATTTATGATCTGGATTCTCTTGTATGTCCCCTTTGTGGCCGGAAAATAGACAAAAACAGCCGCAAGCCTGTGGTTCATACTGATATCGATGGAAAAATAGGCTCAGTATTCCAGAAGCTTTTCGCCTTTTTCTATGTTTTTTATATTTCTTGCGCAGTGATAGGCGGCATAGCCTACTTTTTTAATTTGAACCTTCTGCTTTATATAATGACAGGAATAAGCCTGCTTGCATATGTCATACAATTGTTCGCGGGCTTTATGGAGTTCAAAAGCGGTCTTTTCTTCCTTCCTCTGGGAGCCATAGCAGGATACCTCTTTGCACGGACTGCGGAGGGAGCCTGTCTGGGCATTCATATAATATTTGCAATTCGGCACATTATCCGCGATATAATCCTCCGTATTATTTTCTTTTTCATTAATAAAGCTCAGTAATTTCTTGTGTTTTCTGCATGGAAAAGCTCCGGGTAAAAAAATAGTCGGAAATTGCAGAATAGAGGTTTCAGAAAAATGGATTTAAGTATAGTATATCTCTGATTTCGGGCTTCAGGTGCTTTTATATTTGCCTATGGCTCCGAAATTTCTTATATTCGTAGTAGCTCTTTGCGTTGCAGAGATTTATATATTGACTCTTTTATCAGCGTCATCCGCGGCTGATTGATGACGGCTGATTAGTCCAGAATCTGTAATGGAGAATTTTTATGCTTGAATTGCGTAATGTATCGTTCAACGTGGATGTGGACGATCAGAATAAAGAAATCATAAGGGATATCTCACTTACAATCCCTGATGAAAAACTTGTTGTTATAACAGGGCCTAACGGAGGCGGAAAATCAACTCTGGCAAGGCTTATCGCAGGTATAGAGAAACCTACTGAAGGTCGTATATTCCTTGATGGAGAGGATATCACGGATATGTCCATCACTGACAGGGCCAGAAATGGAATAGGCTTTGCCTTCCAGTC
>JAILBN010000020.1 GCA_024680915.1 Treponemataceae bacterium
AGATATGCTTTGATAATGATAACATATATTTAATTGCATAACATCGATGCAGGAGAGACAACAATGAAGGTAAATGAAATGAAGATTCATATAACTGACTTTTTATGTTTGGTAGCGATAATCACTATAATATTATTCTTAGTCGATTTGCCGGTAAGGGCAGATCAAGTTTCAGAGAACATTTCTGGAAGATTATACGAACTGGAAGAAAAGAATGAGTATGATTATTCTTCAAAAACGGTTTATGGAACAATAACGTCCACGGGAAGTCAGTTCGGATCATTTTGTTTAAAAGGGAACTTAGAAAAAGTATCGGATGTAAATGGGTTTTCTGCATATGAGGTAACGGAAGGCAATGCACAGTTTTATTATTCTCCGACAGGTCCTTTGGTAAGTGCAGGAGAAGATGATTGGCATATTATTGAAGATAAAAGCAGTGAAGTAATGGGAGAAAAAATAGACAACAAAATACTGGGAGGAGCCATTTTGGTTCAAACCTCGAAAGAGGGCTCGAAAGGGGGAGAAAAATGGCTTACTGATATCGTTAAAACCAATATCACATCGAAGGATGCTGGTTATAAAGAGGATTTTTATGAAGCAAATGAAATACAGCAAGTAAATGGATGTTTTTATAGGATAATTGTTGTTTATGAGGTTGAGCGAAAGAAGACCGAAAAGAAACTCTTTAGCGCTGATAAGGAACGAAAAAAATACATTGAAACATATGAATTTTATCTAAAAGACACTTCTGAAGCAAAAATAGCAGCAGGTAAACATCCCAATACGAAGAAAGTTGTTGCTGACAGGTCAAATGTAGTTAATACAGGAAAAGATAATGGGTTTTCCGGAGCGGAATCATTTAAGGATAAGGATCCCCATTATGGCTGGCAGTTAGGTTCATTTATTCTAAAAGGTTATACTAGTACCGCGAATTACGAAGGGGAAGAAGTATTCTTGAAAAACAAGGGGGATGCTATTTCGCTGAACTTTAATTTGGAAGAAGACATTACAAAACTGAATGGGAAAGAAAATTTATCTATAGCAGAGGACAAAAATGGCTCAGATCAGATATTTCAGGTTGAGAAGACGAATTTTAAACATGGAGCATTGATCATTCTTCACACAGATTATGAAGGGAAAAAATCGAGACCAATCTTGTATACAGATTTTTTAGCCGCATATGCCAGAACTGGAGCGGATACGCGAGTGCAATTATTTGAAGAGGGAGATTATGAGGTAGCGTTAGATTATGAAATAAAGGATAGTTCAGGGATAGATAGTTATACGGATTATAGGATGTCCTTCTCTTTCAAGATAAGAAATGGCAGAAGTATGGTGTATGCTTTTAATAATATATCCAAGAGTCAGATTGAATCCGGTGATCTGGCGTCTGGAGGTTTTACATTAAACACAGCCAATTCTCATTATTTAGATATAAATGTACTTCCTTATAAACTTCAGAATGAAGGTGGAGGAAAAAAACGTTTAATAAGTCAAGGTACAAGGCCTGCAAGCGATGGGGAATCATTTACCGAAGAGGGCGTTTACAAAGTAACTGTTGATAACAGATACCAAAGTGGAGAAGACGACCCGTTATATTTCTATGTTGGATCGGATCCATATATTATAGCATTATATAAAGCGGGAGATGATCCTTTCGAGGCACTTAATGGTATTAATGAGAAGATTCAAGCGGGTTATACACTTGAAAATAATGGAAACCTTAATCCGCCTAAGCCAAAAGAGGAAAAAGTGGAAAAAGCGGATAACGATATTGAAGAGACAACAAATAGCGAGGATGAGGAAGCGGAATCAATTGATGATTCGAGCCAGATTGAACAAGAGAATACAACTATAACAAAAAATGAAGAAGAGTCGAGAGAGATAGAAGAAACGGAAGAGAATGAAGATTTCGTAGAGGCTGAACAAAATGAAAACAAGAGCAATACAGCACTAATTATTGTGTTTTTAGCCATTATCTGCTCATGTATGGGATTAATTATAGTAAAAAAACGAGGAGCCAAATAATCGCTATAAATAATAATCTGTGTGTTTGGAAGGAAGGCTGCATAAAATGAGAAAAACAAGAAAAGTATTATCTTTAGTAGTATGCTGTTCGATACTATTAACCGCATGTGCAACGCCGGCTCAAAGCGTGCCTGATGGTGAATCATACAATACACATGAAGACCAGCAAGAAAAGACAACAGATACAGTTGGAATTATAGAAGAACAAGATGATGACAAGAACCCCAAGATGTCTGATTCTCAACAAGAAGATGCAGCCATAGATGATATTAGTGTGCCGGATTTTTACGGGATGAATGACGAGAACCTTTTGCAGTATGTCAAAGATAAAGTATATGCTGATCTAGAGAATGATTTCTCTGATGATGATTATAAAGTAGAAGGTGTTCAAGCGGTATATGTTTCTAAGGATTTTTTAGAGGAGCTAGAGTATAACTCCAGATC
>JAILBN010000083.1 GCA_024680915.1 Treponemataceae bacterium
TTCGTGTATAAACAGCTTTCAAGCATGCGCTTGCCGCATAAACAATCAGATTATTATAGCACATGAAAAGAAATCTCATAGGAAGTATTTTCTTATATACAAGAAAAAATTAGGTTTTTCAGCTCCTGGACTGGGTCAGAAAAAAATTACTTGCTAAAATTCTTTTTATGTCATATGCTTGAGCACAGTTATATTATAACTTGTTTTTGTTCAGGAGGTTTTGAAATGAAAACATTTAAGAGATTATTTATAGTTCTGTTTGTGGCAGCTGTTGCTCTCACATTCACAGCATGCGGCAGCCCGGGGGCAGATTTCGACGGTGTATGGAAATACGAAGGAACTGAAAGCTGGAGACAAGATTATCGATGGGAATTCCAAGACGGCGGGTCAATCGCAAAAACGTGGGCTACCAATGACAATTCTACTGGCTATGATGTACGATGGGGGGATGACAACACATTCGAGCTGGGGTCATATGGTGGAATTATCGAATTTACCGCTTATAAATATGAGTATGAATTCCTTGACGATGAAAAGACCAGGTTAAAGCTGACAGTTGTGTCAGGAACTGACGGCTGTAGTGGTCAGACTTGGGTCAAGCAGTAATCTCTCAAATCATAAGAATATCCGCAGGGCATATCCACCTTGCGGATTTTTTATATAAGTGGCCTATGCGCAGCATGAGACAGACATAAAAAAAAACTTGCTAATTTTTTTTTTATGCTGTACGATTAAATACAGTTATACTATAACTTGTTTTTGTTCAGGAGGTTTTAGAAATGAAAACATTGAAGAGTGTATTATTGGTTCTGTTTGTGGCAGTTATTGCTCTCACATTCACATCATGTGGTGGAGCTGCCCCGGAGTTCGAAGGCAAATGGCAAGACGAAACTGGACTTACATGGGAATTCAAGAATGGTGGGGATGAAGCAGTAGAGCCTATAGGAATTCTGACACTTGACTGTGAATATGATACAGATAAGAACGAAATCACAATGACTTGGCTCGGTTCAACATATGAAGTCTATACATATGAATGGCTTAATGATGATAAGACTCGGTTAAAACTGACTGCCAAATCAGATGGTACCGTCTGGAATCTTACAAAGCTATAATTAGATTTCTTTACTTAAGCATTTTTATATAAGTGGCCTATGCGCAGCATAGGTCATTTTTTTTTAATATCTTTTTTCAAATATGTTGATAAAGGCTTTTTTATGCTCTATAATCAAATTCAGTTATACGATAGTTTGTTTTTGTTCAGGAGGTTTAGAAATGAAAACATTGAAGAGCGTATTAATGGTTCTGTTTGTGGCAGCTATTGCTCTCACATTCACAGCATGTGGTGGAGCTGGGTCAGATTTCGAAGGCACTTGGAAAGTAGATATCAGTTCGATACCTAACCACACTGGATTACCAGATTCCTATTGGACTACTGCAGCCAAGCGCGAAGTAGCAGGAGAATACTTCTTGAATTTTGTGTTCGAAGATGGTGGAAGTATATTGAAGATAGCTAACGTGGAGTTTGAATGCGAATATGAAGAGGGTGATGATAACGCAGGAAAAATCATAATCACTCAGGATGGAGTAGATGGAGAACAAGAGGTTCAATATCGTTTCAAAAATGATGAATTAACTGCAGTTGAATTCAAAGGCTTTTTCGAATCCCCCTATAATAATGATTGGATTAAGTATACAAAGTCTGAAGAATAGCAGATATAACGCTTTATTCACTTAGTCAAAAAGCGTGGCCTATGCACAGCATGGGTCACGCTTTTTTTGTCTGTCAGCCATTTGCTGGGCAAGTTTTTTTTTCATAACATAAGGATTCTTCACCTATGCTGCGAGCTTTACCAGGAAGCTAGGAGATAAGGGAATACTTCTGCCACTTACGGCTTTTCCAGCGTAGCAGCATGACAAGACCGCGGGTAGTCTCATCGGTACCAATTCCAAGCCAGAAGCCCACAAGCCCAAGCCCACATTTTATCCCCAGAATATAGCTGCCCAGCACCATTATTCCCCAATTGGAGAAAATTCCGTAAAGGACAGGGAATTTAACATCTCCGGAGCCTTTCAGAGCACCCACGTAGACAAGGTTGAGGGAGCGGCCGAACTCCATATAGGCTGAATAAATAAGAAGCGTGCATACAAGCTCGTGGACATCCGGTATATCTGTGAATATACCTACCACAGGGGTCTTTATAAGGTTGACTATGACTATCATCAGCATGGAAGAGCCTGTAGCCACCAGCTGATAAAGGAATACCTTTTTATATGCTATATCACTCTCACCGGCCCCCACGTAATATCCGGCTTTAATCTGGGAGGCACTTCCCACCGCCATAGCCATAGCAAAGACAAAACGCAGTATAGTCATGGTGTAGACCTGGGCCGACATGGCATTAGTGCCCAGGCTGGAAATCATAGCCATGATGACAATCTGACTGACATTATAAGAAAGCCCTTCACCGGCAGTGGGAACACCGACTCTCAGGACAAGCCTGAAGCTTTCCTTGGGAACCTTCGTGATTCCCCTGAAATTGAAGGATACATCCTTACGCCTACGGATAAATACCGTAAAAAGGATACAGGAAACTACCATGGATAAGCCGGAAGCACCTGCCACCCCTACCACACCAAGGACAGGAAGACCGAACCAGCCGTAAAGTGAAAGAGCGTTACCAAGGACATTAGTCAGGTTAGCCACCACAGAAACGATCATGGCTTCCTTAGTGTAGCCGTAGCTCCTTAATACAGCGCCCTGCAAAAGGCTGAAGGCATTGAAGAAGCAGAATATTCCACCGTATATAATGAAATATTGCCAGGCATAGTCCCGGACAGTCTCCTCAAGCTCGTAGCAGGAAAGCAGGGCTGAAGTACCGGAAATAACGAGCAGGGTCAGCAGCAAGGACATGAGGAAGACCATAATGGTACTGGCCTGGGCTATATGGTTCAAATCCTTGTCAGATTTGTCGGCTCCAAGGAACTGGGCCAGAACTATGGAACAGCCGGTTCCTATGACCGAGAAAATCAAGGTCAGGAAAAAGACATACTGGGATACGAGCCCCACTGCGGCAACCGCATCATTGTTATAGGAGCTCAGCATCATGGTGTCTACGGAGGAAACAAGAATCCTGAAAATCTGCTCCAAGGCGATGGGCAGAGTAAGCTTGAACATAGGCAAAGAGCCCCGGTTCATTTTCTGAGCCATAGAAAGAGCACTCCTATATATGTCTGCTCAATGAGTCAAGAAGGGTATCCACATCTTCAGGTGTCGTTGCCCAGCTTGTCACAAAACGAACTACAGTTCTTTTATCATCATATTTTTCCCAGAAGCCGAAGCCTGCACAGGAAGAAAGCTTTTTCATCTGTTCATTCTCCATAACGACGAAGATCTGATTCGTAGGTGTCGGGAAATACAGAGTCATATTCAGAGTCTGAAGTCCCTTACGAAGGCGGTCTGCCGTCTCTATGGCATTTTTGCCCAGCTGGTAATAAAGATTATCAGTGAAAAGAGCATCGAACTGAAGGCCAAGAATCCTTCCCTTGGCAAGAAGAGCCCCATGCTGCTTCACAATAGTGAAGAACTCAGGAATTATCGAAGGCTGAGGAAGGACCACAGCCTCACCGAACAAAGCTCCGCACTTAGTACCACCGATGTAGAATACATCGCACAAAGAGGCTATGTCCTTAAGAGTGACGTCATTCTCAGGACAGGCAAGGGCATAGGCCAGCCTTGCCCCGTCCATATAAAGGGGGATATGTCTTTGACGACAGACCTCGCTTATGGCCTTCAGCTCAGAAAGACTGTAGAGAGTTCCGTACTCAGTGGGCTGGGAGATATAGACCATACCAGGCATAACCATATGGGAATGGTTGTCGTCATTATAGAAATCGTCCATATAGGATTTGATTTTCTGGGCCTCAAGCTTTCCGAAAAGATGGGGCAAGGCCAGCACCTTGTGACCGGAAGCCTCTATGGCTCCGGCTTCATGACCGTTTATATGCCCTGTATCCGCGGAGATTACCCCCTGATAAAGCCTTAAAAGGGCATCTATGACGGTGGCATTGGCCTGGGTTCCACCTACAAGAAAATGAACGGCAGCAGCAGGACAGCCGCACTCAAGCCGGATTTTGTTTCTGGCCTCCTCGCAGTAATCATCGGTTCCATAGCCGGCAGTCTTTTCCAGGTTAGTGTCAGCAAGCCTTTTCAAAATAGAAGGATGGGCTCCCTCCATATAATCAGATAAGAATAATATCTTCTCAGTATCATTTGCACTCATATTCTGAATGTATCAAAAAAAGCTATATTTGCCTATTTCTTTTCGCAGACGAAAGGCATGCTTTCAAAAAAATTACCGGATAGAAACCTTCATGAGGGCTTTTTCCCTGTACATAGCATTGTCTGCGTACTGAATGAGCTCCTCCACCGTTTTTCCGTTATCCGGGAAAACGGAGACTCCCACAGCAGCGGAAACATCCACGACAATACCGTTCCCAAGCAAAGCAGAGGCATTGATAGCCTTTCTTATCTTCTCAGCCATGTCAAGGTAGCCCTTTGTCTCCTGGCCTCTGAAGATAAGAATGAATTCATCTCCGCCAAACCTTGCAACTATATCCTCAGGAAGAGCCAGCTCCTTAAGTCTGTCTGCTACCCATCTCAAGGCATCATCTCCCATCGTATGACCGAAAGTGTCGTTGATTTCCTTGAAACCGTTCATATCAATAAAGCAGACACCCATATAGAGGCCGGTATGCTCAGCGTTCGCTATCTCATTCTCAAGGGTATGCACAGCCTGCTGCCGGGTGTAGAGTCCAGTCACAGGATCGATTATGGCAAGCTGGGCAAGCTTGCGATTATTCACATACTGCTGAACCACAAGGATAGCCAAGAAAAAGAAGGCAAGGATAAGAAGCAGGGACATAACCACCAGAACTATACAAAGCCTTAAATCCATCCACATATCTTCAGGCGCAAGGGCTATCTCCCAGTTGGTATTCGGTATGGTAATAGGCAGGGACACAGGTTTGTGCAAGGATTCATAGGGATTCCCATATATATGGATTTTTTCTTTTGTCTTATCATCAACTTTATAAATTGAGAATTTATATCCGTGTTTTTCCAGAGTTGAGAAATCCTTCTCCTTGAAAATATCTTCAACAAGGACATCCACATTGATGAAGCCCCAGAATTCACTTTTCGCATCATCAAGGAAGACAGGAAGACAAGCAATAAAACCGGTTCCCCCCTGAAGCAAAGAACAGGGACCGCAGACAACGAGGCACGCCTCATTCCTTGCAAAAAGAGCTTCCTCCGCACTTTTCTCACCCATGAAGACATTACGCCCGAGAAGAGCTTCATTACCTTCCAAAGGATATACCTGAGAGACGATTCCGTCAGGCGCGAAATGAATACAGGAAGCTGCAGGATAATCGGGAAGAAGATGCTTTGCCAGGATAGGAAAGTCCACAAGAATCTCCTCCTCAGCGAAAAGCAGGGTCGCTATTATCTCATTGAGGGCGAAGGTATGCATACACTCCCGCTCTATCTCGGCTCCTAAAAAAATAGCAAGATTCTCTGCCTCAAGCTCATGAGATTTGATGGAAGCGTATACCTCACGTGTTATAAACACTCCAAAAACGACCACAAGGACCATAAAGATGGCCAAAACAATAAATCTCTCTTTCCTTGGTATTTTATTGAGAAGGGAGAATACACCGAGATTATTTTCATTCTCCGCAGGGGTTTCCGATGTCCCGACAATACTCATACCTAATTGTATATCTATTTATCGAATTTAACAATATTTATGATGCCCATATCCCGAAGTCAAGTGTAGAAAAATCAACTCCATAACAATAGCGGTCTGATAAACTTCGGCTTTACAGAATGGCTGGAAATTGTTAAATTCAATAGGAAGCAATAAGAAGTCTTACTTACGGGAAGGGTTTCCTTCATGAGACTTCAAAAAGAGGAGTTCATAATGGATACAAGAATGACATTGAACATGGCGGAACCCAGTGTACAGCGTAAATTCATGACAGGTGTATACCTCAGGATGTTCGTGGCTCTGCTTATAACAGCAGTCGCAGCTTATATCACAGCCTCATCAGAGACCCTGCTGAAAGCAATTTATGGAAGCTACCTGATTTACGGGCTTATGATAGGAGAGCTGGCCCTTGTAATCATACTCAGCGCAACCATCAGGAAGCTTTCTGCTCTTGCCGCGACCCTGTTTCTCCTTCTGTACTCAGTTCTGAACGGTGTGACTCTGGCATCTATTTTCTTAATATATTCAATCCAGTCCATAACCCGGGTCTTTATTGCGTCAGCCGCGATGTTCCTTGCCATGAGCATTTACGGAATGGTGGCGAAAACCGATCTGACAAAATACGGACGTTATCTGGGCATGGCTCTTGTGGGAATCATCGTCGTATCCATACTGAACCTCATTTTCAAGTCATCCTTGATAGAATGGGGAGTTTCTATTCTTGGAGTGGGTATTTTCGCAGGACTTACAGCCTACGACACACAGAAATTCCTGAAGCTGTCAATCAACAACTACGGGACAGAGTCATTCCAGAAGCTTTCCATAATAGCATCCCTGGAGCTTTACCTGGACTTCATAAACATATTCCTCAGGCTTTTAAGACTCTTTGGAAAACGCAAATAAAAGGATGCAAATGAAAAACTTAATTCTCGACATTGATGGTACCCTGTGGGATTCCACCGGAGTCGTAGCCGCGGGCTGGAACAGAGCCCTGAAGGAAGCAGCTCTTCCCCAGCTTAAGGATCTTGTCATAACAGCGGACTGTCTGAAAAAGGAATTCGGAAAGCCCATGGATGTAATCGCAGATGATCTTTTCGGGCCTATTGATCCGGAGAAGAAGGCAGACTTGCTTAAGCTGTGCTGCCGCTATGAGCATGAGGCGATTGTAGAAAACACAAAGGACATAACTTTTCCCGGAGTCAGGGAGACTTTGCGCGAGCTTTCAAAAAAAGCGGGGCTATATATCGTGAGCAATTGCCAGGACGGTTATATTGAACTCGTCATGGAAAAGAACGGTATAAAAGATATAGTACGTGACTACGAATGTTTCGGCAGGACGGGACTCCAAAAGGACGAGAATATAAGACTAGTTGTGGAGAGGAATGCCCTGGAGGACGCAGTCTATGTCGGTGACACGGCAGGAGACCAGGAAGCATCCAAAAAAGCAGGAGTCCCCTTCGTATTCGCCTTCTACGGATTCGGAAACGTAAGTGAAGCGGATTACGTCATAAAAGCATTTCCTGACCTTCTTGAACTGGTTTGAAATCGGCAGGTTTATATGACGGATAAGACCACAGAGGGAAAAAACAAGAGCTGCAGACGGAATTACAGGAAGGAGATGGAAGAGATACTGGAGTCTCTGTCTGCCGGTTTTCCTGCCCCAAGCTCCGAGGCCAAGACTGACTCCAGCTCTGCGGCAGGCACCAGCTCTGCCACGGACTCCGGCTCGGCGGCGGATACCAGCTCTGCCACGGACTCCAGCTCTATTGCAGGCTCCAGCAAAAAAAAGCCCGCCCTGCTGCTTCACGCCTGCTGCGGGCCCTGCAGCTCCTACTGTCTTGAAACCCTGGTTCCTTATTTTGACATAACGATATACTACTACAATCCTAACATAAGCCCGCAGCAGGAATACTCACGCAGACTTTCAGAATTGACCAAGTTTCTGGCCCGCTTTCCCCCTGCCATTTCAGGCAGTGTAAAGCTGGTAGAAGCTGAATACAATCCAGAGGACTTCTATAACGCCACCAAAGTACGTAATGAGCCTGAGCTTGCCGCCGAAGAGGAAAGGGGTGAGCGCTGCCGCCGCTGTTATAACCTCAGGATGAGCAGAGCCTACGAATATGCCTGCAAGAATGGCTTTGACTGGTTCACCACCACCTTGAGCATAAGTCCCCACAAGGATGCTGAGAAAATAAACATCATCGGGTTCGCGCTGGAAGCGGCGGCAAAAAAGGAAGCAGACTCCAAGCAGGAGGAAAGCGGGCCGAAAGGCTATACCCGCTTTTTACCCTCCGATTTCAAGAAGAAAAACGGCTTTTTAAGAAGCACTCAAATCAGCCAAGAATACGGGATGTGGCGGCAGGATTACTGCGGCTGTCCCTACTCCTTCCGAAAAAAAGCTGAGGATACTCACAATTCCTAGGCGGGAAGCAGGCCGGCCGTTCCCCAGGAAGAAAGAAGAACTGCTGACTGCATATCCGCAGGAAATCAAGCTGCGTTGTTGTTGGGAGATCCCCTCGGAGTATCGTTATCATTGCCATTCATCGTGAAAATCCACAAAAGACGCCTTATAGACCCAGGAAGAATATCGCGGATAAGCTCTGTCTCTGTGTTCTCAGGGGTCATTGTGATTGCCTGCTCCATGACAGTAGACATCACAGGCGGCAGAACAGGGAAAAAGGCTTCTGCCTCTTCCTGGGTGTACTGCTTTCTCTGGATGGGAGGATTTCTCGCCGCAAGAAGGGAATCGGGATAAAAGCGGCAGGGTCGCCACACAGGAGCACCGTTTTTTCCCAGGGAGCAGGCGGCGCCGAAGAGCCTGCATATAAAAGCCCTTCCTCCGTATATGGAACAATGATAAGGATCGGCTTCGTCAAAGAAAGGGCAGGTTTTTCCGTTATCAAAGGGAAAATGCTCCTCCGCAATTTCCAGGGCTTTCTCATACTGGTTCTCAAGAAGCCAGGCCGCCATATAAAGGGCTTCGCATTCAAGCAGGTCCGGCTCAAAATTATGGCAGCAGGTGCCACAGCCTTCCGGACATGTAAAATTAGAAGTCTCGTACCAGAAGCTTTGTCTGTCTTTTATAGACTGGTACAAAAGCTCTGTTTCCACAAGTATGTCATATTCTTTTGTTCCGTACAAAAGGCCAAGAACATGATCTATCTCAGATTTCATAAAATCCTTTGGATCAGCCCCTTTTTTTGGGAGGCAATCTTAATTTAACGGGGTCTTAATCAGCTTTTACAGCAGATAAACTCCGAGAATCTTAGGAGTGACGACATATGATGCTACGAAAAAGAAATATGCCATAATTCATGATTTTTATGCAATATATTCGCCGCATTTTTCCGTTATATCCACAGTCTTTCCGAAACGCAGATAATAAAGCAGGCAGCGGATGGAGGAAACATCCTTCACCCCCAGCATGGCGGCCACAGCCTGCCGGTAGCTGGCAAGCTGCAGATAGTAAAGCTCTGGTTTTATGGACTGATTTGTCTTGTAATCCACTATTGTGAAGCTTCCGTCAGGATTCTCGAAAACAAGGTCAATAGTTCCTTTCAGAATGGATTTTGAAAGCCGGCTTCTGAAGCTGTACTCCGCTTTTATAAAACGCTTCGAAGCCATACAGGCCGCCACCTCGGAGCCCAGCTCCGATTTTCCAAAAACAGCAGCCATCTCTCCACAGATAGACTTGACAGTCTCTATCGCCTTCTTCCTATTCTCAAGCCCGGCCCACTCCCTCTCACTTATAACGGGCTCTTTACCTGTTATGGCAGCTTCCATATAGGCATGGGCTATAGTTCCGAAATTCGCGAAGGAGAATTTAGGCTCTGGTGTTTCTCCATTGTCTGCTTTAGCGGGCAGTGTACTTAAGACTATCTCCCCTATTTCCCAATAGGGAAGACTCTTGTCTATCTCAAGGCTGAAAGAATTCTCTTTCTTGTCAGCTCTCAGGGTCTCATCATCACTCTCATGAAGATGACTGGGATTCGTGTATTTCCGCTCAGGAAGCTCAAGCTTTATGAGCTCAGCCTTATCATAGGGTCTTACATTCCAAAGATATTCGACAAGCCTGCCTTTATCCTGAAGAGTATTCTTTCGACCAGACCTATCCAGCTGCTCTTTCCGGGGATAGAAGGGTATCTCCTCCACATCAAAGGGAGCGCAGTTTCCGGAAGCTGGCAGCAGCAGCTCACCCTGAGCTTCCATATAAAAAGAAAAAATATAGGACAGGGGCTCAAAGACAGCGGTCATCTGCTTCTTGGTGCCGGGACAGTACTTGGAATAATCGTCCTCATAGCCTTTTGATGAATACTTACCATGGGTTATGAAAAGCTCCTTCTTTGCCCTGGTCAAAGCCACATAAGCCTCACGGCGGAGTTCCGCATTCTTTTTGTTTATTTTCTCCTGCTTCACTTTAATAAAAAAGTAGTTTTTGCTATCCCCTTCTTTTCCAGAGGATGAGGCCTTCACCGTAAGGGCATATTCCTTACTGAACCTTATCTTGTCGTCTTTCTCGTAAACGCCGCCGCTCTCCGAATCGCATAGGAAGACAACATCGAACTCCAATCCCTTACTTTTGTGTATTGTCATTATTTTTACGCCGTCACTCTGTTCAAGGGGAATATCCATATCCTCAAGTCTTGAGTCTTTCTCTTTATACTGGTTAAGACAGTCAGCGAAGGCGGCTATGTTCATATTATTATTCTCACCCTGTCTGGCAAGCTCAAAGATAAGGTCATACTGCTTACTGAACATTTCCACAGAATGATTCCACATAGTTTCATAACGATAGCCGGAATCGTACCAAAGCCTGGAGACAGTCTTGGTCAAGGGCTCGTAAAGGCAGGACTCCGCAATGCGCCGATAAAAAGCGGCTGCCGCCTGGAAACGCTCCCGGCTTTGTCCAAGAAAGGAGAAGTCCTGGTCAGGGAAGACCCCATGAAGAGCAAGGATTTTCTCCATGTCCATTAAGGAAAGGTTCACAAAGGGAGAGCGAAGAACCTGAGCGTAGGAGGATTTGTCCTCTGGATTCACGCATAAATTTATGTAAGCCGTCATATCGGTGAAGGGGCCGTCGGAAAAAACATCAACGGCGACCTCAGTATTGTAGGGAATGCCGTGGCGGAGGAAGGTCCTCTCAAAAAGCATCTGAGATTTTATTTTAGGCAGGAGTATTGCTATATCAGAAGGATTCACAGGATCCTCAGGTCTCTTCATCAGCTCCTCGATTTTACGGGCGACCCATTCGGCCACAGCTTCCGCATCAAGCATAAAAGCCTTCTCATCCATTTTATTATCTTTGTTGTCCACCTTTTTCTGAAAAGCAAAATGCACATGGGGTTGATAGGCTTCACTCAATTTTTCTTTGGTGTCTATTTCCTTTATCTTCGAAGCGGGTACCAGGGCATTATGATAGACTGCCTCATAGGGGGGCACATTTGTGGCGGGGATCGCGCTTTTAACATCGGAGAAAAAAACTGAGGGAAGGGCATCCACCGTGGCAGGCTTTCCGCTTACAGGATACTCCGCCCCGCCGAATATGGTGTTGAAGGCCGCTATAAGGGCTGGATGGGAACGGTAATTGGTATACATGAACAAATTACCGTCTTGGAACTGGGAAGAAAGGTTACGGAAGACAGAGACATCAGCGCCCCGGAACCCATATATGCTCTGTTTCTCGTCCCCGACGAAAAACAGCTTGTCGGGACAAAGCTCAGAGACCCGGGGTATGGATCTCTCCATGCGGTCTTCTCTTTCCGCAAGCAGATAAAGCATATCCCTCTGGTCTGAGTTATTGTCCTGAAACTCATCTATCATTATGGCTTTGTACTTCCGCTTTTCCACTAAGCGTATCTCAGGATAATCACGCAGAACACACAGAGCCATATTGGAAATATCGCTGAAGCCCAGAATACCGGAGCTCCTTTTTATATCGCAGACCATATCCTGGAACTCAACATAAAGGGGGATAAGGCTTTTTATGATATAAAAGGTGGAGATGTAGTCATACAAAGAAGGAAGGATTTCCAAGAGCTTTTTTATCTCATCAAGAATCTCACAAATCTCCTCAGCATTCTTCATGTTACCTGGTTTTCTAAAGGTAAAGCCTGCAAGAAGACCTTTTATATATTCCTCAATGGGGGAAACATCCCCACTCTCTATATCTTTCCTGGTAAGAAGAGGAATCTCCATCCCCTCAGCAAGCTCCGCGGCAGTCTCAAGCTTCTTGAAGGTGGCGGCTGCTTTGTTTCCCTCGAACTGATTCACAGCCCTTATAAAAGACTGCAAGGCATTTTCCATCTTATGGCTGCAGGAAGCCCATTCCTCCAGGACCTCATCCACCTGCCTGTTCACGCAGCTTTCAAAATCTATGGGCTCCGCTATGTTGGAATAATTAAGCATAGGCTCTACAAAAAGCTCAGAGCACAGATCATCCAAGGGGCTTGTTCCGGCAAGGTACTTTATTCCGGGGTTATCCCTGTATTTGAGTATAAAAGGCAAGGATACAGCTTCTATTTCTTCCCTGAGAAGGCTTTTGTCTGTCTTGAAGTCAGGGCTGATTCCGTAAAAATGGGCTCCTAGCTTAGCCACATAGTTGCAATAAGCGTCCAGGGTCTTGATATTGGCTTTGTTGAACAAGGCTGCCTGCTCTGGAGCAGAACGCTTCAATACCTTATAGATGCGGGAGGACATCTCTACCGTGGCTTTTTTCGTAAAGGTAAGGGTAAGGATTTTATCGGCGCTATAGCCATTCTCTTGGATCAGATTGAGGAAGCGCTCAGAAAGAACAGTGGTTTTTCCCGAACCGGCTCCGGCACTTACCACGGAATTAAGCCTTGCCTTTATCGCCGCCATCTGATCTATATCTATTCTCTTTTCTTTCTCACTCATATCTTTCAGTCCTTCCTGCCTACATTGAAGGTTTTCCTGCAAAGACCCTTGTATTTGCATCCGATACAACGCATAAAGTTCTGAACCTCAGGATCTGTCTCTATTTTCCCTGAGCTTATGCATTCCGCATAAAAGTCCATACATTCAAGAGTTTTCTCCACAAATTCCTCAAAATCCTCCGGAGTCACAGGATTAATTTCCTTTTTTTTCTGAGGTGGATTCCGCTTGAACAAATCTGTTCCGAAAACATTGATGACCTCACCTTTTCCAACTATAAAGAAGCATGCGTTGCTGACCACTCTCTTTTTTTCTCCGTTTCTCAGCAGGAGCAGATAAATGGGTATCTGGAAATCGGGCAGCTTCTGCTGCATAAGAGGAAGCTCCTGAGGCTCAGGGCTATCCCCCTCCTCCTTTTTTTCAGGCAGAAAGTTCGGGGGAGCCTTCGTAGTCTTGTAATCCACAAGGAAATACCTGTCCTTGTCAGGATCCCGTAAGAGACAGTCGATACGACCGTTTATGGAATAGCTTTTATCTTTGAGCTGGACGGAGTAAACCTCCTCCACCTCATCAACCACACAGCCTTTGAAAGTTTTTGAGATGCTCATCAAGGCTTTCATCATTATCTCTGTGATGGCTTTCTTGTTAGAGTTAAGCAGTTCCCGGGAAAGATAGCAATTCTCATAGACATTTCTCCAGGAATCCACGCTTACGATTGCCTCGTCTATGCTTGTATTCATGATATCCTCATATTGCCCGGGAATTTTTCCATCGTCGTCGATATCAAGAAGCAGCCCTTTCTCCTTCAATCGGGTCATAAAAAGCTCGAAGATTTTGTGGTAGAGTTTTCCATATGCAGAAGAGTTCATAAGGGTGGCCGCGTCATCCTGCTCCTTAAGCTTAAAGCCGTATTCGAAAAGCCAGCTGTAGGGGCAGAAAAAAAAGCTGCTGAGGCTTGTCTTTGAGATTGAGATTTTCTCCGTTCCGCGAACAGCGGCTTCTCCGCCAGCCCCGGTGGCTTCCACATCAATCCCGGCGGTCCCTACGCCAGACACGCTTTCTTCCACGCCAGACCGAGACCGGGTTGCCTCATCTGCGGCGGTCTCTGCTGGAGAAGCTCCGCCCTGCACACAAAGCCAGCGCTCAAAAGCCGACTTCATGCTTTCCGGTATGTGCTTGGGAAAAAGCTCTTTCTCAGGGAAAGATTTCCCGCCACTGCTTAAAAGCCAACGTTTTTCGGCAGCATAAGGGTTACTGTCCAGGAATGATGCACTTTCAGGCTTTTTCTCAGAAAGACAGCTGGAGACCTGAGCATAACCGGTGAAGGTTTTCTCCGCTGCAGTAAAACACACTTCATGCTCAATACTATTCATCATGTAAAGCTGAAGGAATTTCTCACTGCAATTTATTTCATCGCGCTTGGTAAGGAAACGCCTTTTTGTCTCCTGAAGGAAATGAAGACCTTCGTATACGACAGAGACAGCATCCTGACTGGTATCAACGACAATCTGGCAGTCAAAGGGGGCGCAGGAAGCGAGCTTGTAGGGCAAAATCTGGACTCCTGTCCTCTCAGTCTGCTCCAAATACTGTATGCCTGAAATATAATCCGTAAAAAAGGAGAAAGGGTCTTCCGGACGGTATTCCGAAGAAGGATCAGAAAAATATTCTTTCTCCAAATCGATGAGTCCCCCCAACTCCTTTATACAGCGGCTTAATATAAGATCACTTCTGGCAGGACATTTCGTCATGTCAAAAAAACGCTCTCTGAAGGCGAAATAATTCTCGCGGAGCTTCTCAAAGCTTGAGGACTGGGAAAGAGCCTCTATGGAGCTGTGCAGGGACCTGAAATAGCTCCGCAGGAAAGAGACATAGCTTTTTTTTCCGGAAGAGGAGTTTTTCTCCTCAAGAGAGAAGTTGTCCGCGAAGGATTTTTCCCAAACCTTCACATGCTCCTTTTTGTACTCAAAATTACAGATACAGTGGTTTTCCCTGCCGAATTCAAGAAGTCTCCTGTTTTCTTTAAGGTCTTTCCAAGGCAGTTCCCTGTCCAGAAGAAGATTATAAAGGGATTTATAATCACAGCCCGACGAAGCGCACTGCCTTATAAGGGAGAAAAGACAGCCTGCCCCGGTAGCGCTGAGCTCCTTTGCATTCCTAATTACGTGGGGAATCTCATAAAGAGAAAGCTCCCTGCTGACATAGGCACCGTAGCTCTCAAGATCCGGCACACTCACCGCGATCTCATTCCAAGGAAGCTTCTTTTTTTCATGGAGCTCCATCAGAAGAGAAGCGATATACTTAAGCTCACTACGGGAATTGTTGAAAAAAAGGACGGGAAGCTCCTCCAAAGAATAATTGTAACCATCCTTTTCCTCTGACAAGTCTTCCGGCAAATTCACCAGAGTTATATCCGGGGAGGATTTCAAAATATCCTCATATACAAAATAGTCAGAAAGAATCTCCGGAAAGAAGATGAAATAGTGATTTCCATCCGGCTTGAAGGGAGGAGTTTCCCAGGCAGGGTCAAAAAAGCCGTATTTCTCAAGGAAAGCTTTATAGCGGTCATAAAGCTGCAGGTAATCCCTGTCCTCTTCATCAGGGACCTTGCCGGAAGAATCAAAAAGCCTCTTCCATAAAGCAAGCTCCGGCAGCAGCTTCGTAATCCAGTCAAGGAAGGGGCCTGCACTTTTACTGTATTCTTCAGTGATTATGAAGGAAAGAAAAGCTTTCCTCGCATTTTCCTTTATCAGGGATGAAGCGAAAATCCGTCGCATTGCAGCCGGGACGGATCTTTTATCCTGATGACTGCTCCTGATAGACTCACTTTTGAAAGAATCCCAGGCCTTGAAGCGCTCCACAGCCACAGCAGTAACGCTTGTCACCAAAGTAGCCCTGTCGGCCCACCGGTCAGCAGCCATCTGTGTCGGGAACACAAAAAAGCTTTCCTGTTCTTTTATATGCTCACAAAGAACCTTCTCAATCAAGTTTTTCTGCATAGTTTTTTCGATTCCCCTCTTCTTATGTGATACGGAAAGTAACTATATCTGCCCGGAGACTGAGGCTTCTAAAAACTTATCCTTTATCGATAAAATTTCTTTCTCAGAAAACTTAAGCTCCTGGGAAAAATAATTCTCCACGGAACCGTAGCTTTCCTCCAGGGCAGAAAGAGAAGCCTGGATATATTCCTGCTCCGCCAAGAGATATCCCTTAAGCTTACGGGCAAAAATCCTGCTCCTCTGAAAAATCAGGCCGGCTACGTATGCCAGATAAGCCTTAAGATGCTTGCCTCTGTTCGTATATAGATAATCGCTTAATACGATGTTCCTGTCTACTCCCAGAAAGAGCAGCAGCAGGGCGGCCAGAACCCCGGTCCTGTCCTTGCCTGCGGAGCAATGAAAGATAACTGAAAAGCTGTCATTAGGCAAAAGAAGTATTTTTTTTAATATATTGCTTATGTTGGAAAGATTCTCAGAGCTTACCATCTGCCTGTAAAGCATTGTCATATCAGGCAGGCATAAAAGGGATTTTATACTATGAACCTTTTTTTCATGGCTTATTCCCAGGACAGCCTCATCAAAAACCGGCATAAGATAATATGATACACCGTCTATCTGTATGTCTGGTTTTTCTGCCGCTTCCTTCTTTGTCCTGAGGTCGATTATCGTCCTCAAGCCATATCTTTTCCTGAGCAGGGAGATGTCCTTATCGTTTATCCTCGAAAGTTCTGTCCCCCGTATCAGCATGCCTTTTTTTAATACGCGGCCGTCCTCGGTCTTCACACCGCCCAGGTCACGATAGTTGCCTGCATGTCTTAAATCAATGGGTTCCATATATCGAAGTATTATACACGGAGAAGGAAACATCTGTCTACGCACAAAGCATCAAGCCTGATCCCTGCGGGACCGCTTCCTGCAGATCCAGTTGTAGATAAGAAGCCCCAGGCCGCTTACTCCTATAGTTATCACGAATACTATGACCGCAAAGAAATAGTCCTTACTTCCAAGAGCGTTCCCCCCTATTGTGGAGGTTATTACGGATGGAATACGCCCCAGAGAGCAGATAAGAAGCCATACCGGCAGCCGGATATCTGTGAGTCCCACGAAGTAGCTGAGCAAATCCTTAGGAGTCCCTGGAACTGTAAAGATGATAAGAAAAAGGAAGTCCCGCCGTGGAGAAGATTTCAGAAAACGCAGTTCATTAAGTTTTTTCTTGGGGAAGAAAACACCCACAAGTTTTTCGCCGAACCTCCTGACCAGGAGAAAGACACAAATGCTTCCCAAAGTGGCAGCCAGGATACAGAGGATGGTTCCCTCCACGGCACCGAAGGCATAACCGGCCGCTATCTCGAAGGGTTCCCCAGGGATTATCGCGATTATAACCTGAAGTATCACCACACCAACAAAGGCAAGCTTGCCTCCCAGCCCCCGCTCCTCAACCCAAAGACGGAATTTCTCAGGCTCAGAAATGAAACGGATCAGGGGAAGTCCCACAAAGATGAAAATAAGAACAGAAAGTATAACCGCGGCAAGAATGGCCGCAATACAAAGAATCCTCTGCTTCTTACGAATGGAGGGAGAATAATTATCCTCCGGTGCGGAAGTCTCTTCCTTAAGCATATCAGCAGCTACAGGTCCTTCTCCTGTCTCTTTATTAAAAAAATTTTTTAATCGTTTCATAATCAAAGCAAGTCATATCTCAATCAGAATATTTTGTCATTATATCTACTATCTGGCTTTTTATCCTTTGGAACTCCGTTACAAGAATCGGATCAAAATGAGTCCCCGAAGAGGCTTTTATAATCTCGAAGGATGTCTCCACAGGGAAGGGTTCTTTATAGCAACGAGGAGAAACGAGGGCATCAAACACATCGGCTATGGCCATTATACGGGCACTCAGAGGTATCTCGTTGCACTTCAGCCCGGCGGGATAGCCTGAACCATCCCATTTCTCATGATGGCACAGTACGATCTCTTTTACAATCTCCACATATTCATCATTCTCACTGCTTCCGAAAACCTCGTCCACAATCCTGGCTCCCTCCAGAGTATGACACTTCATGAGCGTGAATTCGTCCTCCGTAAGCTTTCCCTTCTTTTTAAGGATATTGTCCGCCACTATAATCTTTCCTATGTCGTGAAGAGGAGCCGCCTTGGTAAGATACTCAATATATCTGTCTGTAAGTATATTATTATAGAAATTATCCTGCCGGACCTGTTTCGCAAGCGCCTCCACATACGCGCTGGTCCGACGCACATGGCTTCCGGTCTCGGAATCACGATTCTCCACCAGGTTAGAAAGGCCGATGATGGCATTATCCTGCATATCCATAAGCTTCTTGTGCTGGGAGATAATCTCATCCATCTGCCTGTCCACTTCGCTTTTCAGCGCCTCCTTATAGAATTCTATATTCTGTTCCTTTATAAAAAGACGCTTGGAATTCGCCCACTTGTAGATCACAAGAAAAGCAATGGTCACGAATACGATTATCGTACTGAACACACCAGAGGCTCCGAAGAAATTTTCTACATGGGCAATGGTCCTGAAAATACTGAAGGCCATAAAAACTATGAAACAAACAGGATGAACGGTAAAAACGATGGAGACAATTATGAACATCATTATCAGAACCATAAGCTCTGTGAAAAAATCTCCCTGAAGATGCAGGCTGATAAGGCAGTCTATTATTCCCAAAGAAAATGCGAGGTAAAAGGGCATCTGCCTAAGGATATAGTTCTTTATCTTATATTTTTTTATAAGCAAGGAGGCCACCATGCAAAAAGCAGCGATTCCTATGTAGATAGAAAGAAAAACTATATGAAAACGAACAGGAAAAAGATTCCGTATGTTCGTCACGAAAAAAATCACTAAACCAAGGAAAGAAAGGATCGTAGTCACAATCAAGGTATAAACAGTCCTATTCAGGTTTATGTCCGCTATCTTGCAGCGAAACTCATAAGGCATGAACATATAATCACGTATACAGTTTAATGCACGCTCAATTATTTTGATTTCAGCCATCCCACCTCCTGTAATAGAATATAGAGCTTATGGAGTTATAGCAGAAAAAGAAATTAAATAGAATAGAAAAGATTCTTTTTTTCAAGAAATGCTTACTTTTTCCTAAAGATAATCGTAATATTTTCTCTAAAATCTCATTTTTAAAATTGTATAATTCATCCCTTCTGTTATTATTAAATTCATGGATGTTAAGATTATAAATGCCTTTCTTACAGCAGGGCTGAATGCATTTCAATCGATGTTCATGATAGAAGCATCAAACAACGAACCTTATCTGCTTAAACCCAGCACAGGCCACCCTTGGGAAATATCAGGTCTTCTGGGCTTAACGGGTGACTGCGGAGGTGTAGTCGCATTCCGGCTTCATAAAGTACTTTCCTTGAAGATGCTTGAGCTTTCAGGAATGACTTTCAAACCAGAAGAAAGAGACATAATGGCAAAGGGGCTTGTCAGTGAATTCACAAACATAATCTCCGGCAATGCTGTTACAGGTTTAAACCATATAAACCTTGACATATCACCGCCAGTAACAATCTCAGGTCATAACCACGTGATTTCCTGGCCACAGGGATATCCGGTCATAGCCATCCCATTCACTACAAAATTCGGTCCCTTTGAAGTAGACGTCTGCTTCAAGTAGCCCAATTTATCATCAGACAAGGGAGTCGTCCTGAAATCTCCTACGACTCCCCTATCCTTTCCATAATACAGTGTAAGCTAGACAACAAATCCCCTGCTTTTTCCAAGTCAAGCAAGTTATAGCACATCATTTGCCGGGGAATATCCTTGCATTTCTCCCGCAGGGCTTTTCCTTCCTCAGTCAGTTTTATAAAAACAGTGCGTTCATCATTCTGACTTCTGGTCCGGGTAAGGATTCCCTGCCCTTCCATTTTCTTCAACAGAGGAGTCAAGGTCCCCGAATCAAGGAAAAGTCTTTTTCCAAGCTCCTTCACGGGAACATTATCCTTTTCCCACAGGCAGAGAAGCGTTATGTAGGAGGTGTAGGTAAGCCCAAGAGGCTCAAGTATAGGAGAATATTTTCTTATGATTTCCTTCGAGCATACATAAAGGGCAAAACAAAGCTGATTATCAAGTGAAAGTGGATTAAAATCATTTTCCATAATTTAATTGTACACAATTCACTTGACAAAATCAAGTAGAAAATATATATTTATAAACGAAATTGATTGTGTGCAATTTAATATCACACAAGAGGAGACGTTTTATGGCCTTATATGACATTTCAGTTAAGCAGAGGGACGGAAAGGAGATTTCTCTCAAAGAATATGAAGGGAAGGTGCTTCTTATAGTGAACACAGCTACAGGCTGCGGCTTTACACCTCAATATAAGGGGTTACAGGAGCTGTATAATAAATACAAGGACCAGGGCTTTGAGATCTTGGACTTTCCCTGCAATCAGTTCCTTAACCAGGCACCGGGAACAGACGAGGAAATACACACCTTCTGTACCGGCAGATTCGGCATAACCTTCCCCCAGTTCGCCAAAATAAAGGTGAACGGAAAGGATGAGTCTCCCCTATACACATTTCTGAAGGCTGAACAGGGTGGCGCCATGGGATCCCGCATAAAGTGGAACTTCACGAAATTCCTGGTGGGAAAAGACGGCACAGTGCTTCGGCGCTTCGCACCCACCGATACCCCGGAGCAGATTGATGCCCACATTGAGGCGGCTCTGAAATAGGGCACAGGCAGAAGCTGGCGACAAGCCGGGCGGGAAGGTTCTGAAATAGAAGCAGGAGCCGCTTTCAGGCCGGGCAGTTAGGCCCGGTGCAGCACCTAAACGGGCTAGTGACAGGCCGGGTGGCGGCCCCCCTTAAATAAAGGCAGGAGCTGGTGGCAGGCCGGGTGGCGACAGGCCCGGTGCAGCACCTAAACAGGCTGGTGGCAAGCCGGGTGGTGGCAGGCCCGGTGCAGCACCTAAACAGACTTGTGGCAGGCCGGGTGGCGGCCCCCCTTTAATAAAGGCAGGAGCCGCTTTCAGGCCGGGCGGTGACAGGCCCGGTGCAGCACCTAAACAGGCTAGTGACAGGCCGGGCGGCGCCCCCCCTTAAATAAAGGCAGGAGCTGGTGGCGGGCCGGGCAGTTACGCCCTGAACTTGCGAAAACCAAGACTTCCAATTAGTCGGGATTATAAAGTCATGTGGCAATATGTTCCCGACTAAAGCTGTAAAAACGTCATTTTAGTCGGGAAGTTATCATATAATGCGACAACGATTCCCGACTAAATGCTTAAAAATCGGAGATTAGTCGGGAATTTCAGATTTGATAGGCTGTTGTCGAGGTGGTTTTCCCGACTAAAAGCTGTAAATCGTAAGATTAGTCGGGAAATATAACGGCGCATGGCAATATGTTCCCGACTAAAGCTGTGAAAACGTCAATACACAAAAAGCCCCTGGAATCGGAACAATCCAGTTGACTTCCAGGGGCCTGCTTTTATTCCAAGCTTCTATTTTTATTCCAAGGTCACAGAAGCATCCGGGCAGCCGGCAGCAAGGCGGAATTTGCCCTTTTTGCCGCTAGAAGTTATCTCATAGCTGCCCTTGAAGCCATCAACCGTGACGAAACCGTCAGCATCGGTAACAGCCTCAAAGCCAGTATGCCACTCTTCCTTGATAAGCTTGTGAAGAGCTTTGTAGGAAGGCTTGAGAGAGTTGTCCCTTCTGATAACACCGCTGGGGGCGTTTATCCAGGCACCGTCACCGTAGTCCCAGTTGGTTATGGCAGTCACGAGAGGATGATTCTCGAAAAGATTGCGGTACATCTTCTCCAGATTCTCGGCCTGCTGAGCCTCGTACTCAGGTGTGGCCGCATCGTCCTCATAGTGGGCATCCTGAAGGTCGTCTATCTCAGGAGGCACCAGAGGGCCTGCTACAATAGTATTCTCAGTGAAATGGATAGGAAGGCCGAAATGCTCATAGCGGCTGAGGATTTCCTCAGTCTTTTCCTTGGTCCATACGCCCTGATGCTGGTGGGACTGAAGACCTATGGTCTTTATAGGAGCGCCTGCGTTGAGACAGCCGTCAATAAGAATCTCGTAGTTTGTAGAAAGGTTGAAGTCATTGATGAGGAAAATGCCGTCAGGATTGGTCTCCTGGGCGGCATCAAAGACAGCCTTGACCAGAGCCACACGCCCCTTCTCCTTGCAGATCCGGGTTATGGCGTTGTCGTATTTTTTATAGATAGGCATTATGACAACTTCGTTTATCACATCCCACATATCGATGACACCCTTGAAGTTTCCCACATCACGGTGAATGCGTTCCAGCTGCTTTTTCAGGATGGTGGCATTGTCATAGTTCATGAGCCAGGGTACACAACCCGTATGCCAGCAGAGAGGATGGCCTTTAACAGTGACATCCTTGCTTCTGAGGAATTTCGCCGCATTCATAAGCTGTTCTGTATGAGGCTTTCCTTCCTCAGGCTCAAAGCCACCCCAATAGAAGGGCAAGGTTCCGTAATTGAAAAGCCCCAGCCATTTCTGCATGCGGTCTTCCAAATTAGCCCTGAAGGCTTCCTTCTCCTTATCAGTCATTTCCTTGACTTCGGTAAGCCGGCCAGTGCCGTTATGAACAGAAGGTCCGTTCGTATAAGGCAGAGACTCAAAAGCACCGCATCCGAACAAGAACTCGTGGTTGACCTGATTCACCACGACCTTAGCATTTGCAAGCGGTTGTCCTCCGCATCCTAAAACCTTCACCTTGGCCTTAGCCTTTCTGTGGGAAATATCCGGCATAAAACACCTCTTTGATTATGAATGAGCATGTATATCGGAACTAATTCGAGGCCTTTCCCGAAGCTCAGCAGAAAAAGAGTCCCGATACATACAGAGTCAATTATAAGGGGGATTTTTCCCCCTTAGCTATCTGTGCTTTTACCTATGTTTCAGTAAATAAACTCCAAGCCCTCATAGGTGGGTGGAGTGCGGATGAGAGGGACATCACCCATAATCGCTAAAAGCTCGTAGTACATATGGAAAAAAGCCTCCACCCCGCCAAAGGTGGCATATTTTGCGGCCAGGTACTCTTTGGTGTAGTCACCATTATTCCAAATCTCATCAACCCGGGTGTCAGCATCTATCATCAGGGATATTTGTGCTTTTTTCTTTTCCAGCTGGGGTTCGACGAACTTAAGGAAGAGGGAAAGAATCTGACGGTTGTACTCCGCCACAATCTCGGCTTCCCGTTTACGTTCATCAACGAACCACTGAGGTACGGCTACAGGTCTTTCACGCCTGACACGCTCCATAAGCTCATCCTCTATAGCCTGTACCTGCTGACAGGCATCAGATGTATACCATTCCCGGCATATCTTTTTTATAAGAGGCATAAAGTCATCGAAGAGAAAACGGGGAAAGCCGCCATTTCTCACATTTATCAACCAAGCCACCTCATCGTCATCCCGGCCATCAAAATAAGTCAAAAGATCGGACATCAAAGCCCATTCTTCCGAATACATAGGAGTAATCTTATTGACAGCCTCATTATATTTTTCGGCATTGGGATCAATGATAAATTCAGGAGTAAAGGAAGAATCCTTTGAAGCACGGATAGCATTATTCATCATAGCCTCATTGTTTCTTTCCCTTGCTGTCTCAAGCTCCTCATGGGATTCTGTGTTTTGGACGGCTTCAATGCAGGATTCACAGATATAATTGATAAAGTAGGCCATTTCTTCCCTGGTATCCAAGTCCGAAAGCTCAGGCAAGAGCAGTAAATTCTCGTATGCTTCCTCATAACTGCCGTATGTATGTTCCATAACCAGAGCCTTGTATTCCGCAGATTCAGAATCAAAGCTTGTGGGAAAAAATCTATCCGAATCCTCATAATCCGAAACGACATTTCCACCCAGATTCTTGGCGAAATCCACTTCCTCCAAAATCGGGACAGGTCCCATACCATCGGTTGTCAGGCATCCGGTCGTAAGAACTGAAAATAAAACTGCAATGACAAGACTTATTTTTCTCATATTTCTCCTCAACACATATAGTGTGACAAGCATTCTAACACAAATCAAAGGAATTTTCTAACAAAATAAAGCAGAATAACAAAGTTTAACTTTAGTGAGCTCTCAGATTGTTCCTGCTATAATTCAGACATGAATAAGGCAGATACCTTCATCAACTACATAATCGATCTGGAGGCAACCGGAAAGAATATCAGGACCTTCTGAAAATCACCGGTTACACGGCAAGGGAGCTGGAAAGACTTATGGGCTGCACCCAGATGACTTTTTTCAACTGGCAGGAGGGCAAGAACCTGCCCAGCTACGATAATCTTCTCCGTCTTGCAGGCATACTCAAGATTCCCCTTGAGAAAATCGTCGTCTTCAAGAAATTCACGGAGGAGAAGCTTCCCCTTAAGGAGACCAACAGCGGTTTCATCCGCAACAACGTCTTTTTCACCTATAACCGTGCCACAGAATGCGTGCTGCGAGACTGTATGGTATTCAAGAAAAAATACGACTCATACCCGGACCAGCTGATTCTTTCTTCCAAGGCCCTTGAGAACTGGAAAAAGAGAGAGAAGGAGGAGGAAGCAGAAGCGGCTGTGGAAGCTGAGGAGACCTTACCTGATTACAACAGCATCCCGGACTTGGTTCCGCAAGGCAGAAGCGGTAGTGGCGGAAGCTACCAAGGGGCTCCCCTCACAGGTGCGGACAGGGGGCCTTTCACAGGTGCGGACAGGGGGCCGTTCACTGATGCGGACTTGGCTCCCCTCACAGGTGCGGACAGGGGGCCGTTCACCGATGCGGACTTGGCTCCCCTCACAGGCGCGGACAGAGACCCGCTCGCAGGCGTGGACTTAGCTCCCCTCACAGGCGAGCTTGCCCTTGATGAGGCGGGAAAAGAAAGGGTCAGGACCCTGGCCTTCTCAATAGAAATCATTTTGAAAGAAGATATGCCGGAGCATTATTACAGGCTTATAAAAGCCTCTTGAGAAAATCTTTATAAAGGAGCTTTGATATGACAAGAATCCACGAAGCCATCAACTTTGCAGCGATCAAGCACCAGAACCAGAAGAGGAAAGGAACCCAGATCCCCTACATAGTCCATCCCATGGAAGTGATGCAGATACTGACGGCGAACGGTTGTTCCGAAGATGTCATACTTGCGGGAATACTCCACGACACCCTGGAGGATACCGACACAAAAGCCGTTGAAATCGAGGAGAAATTCGGAAAGGCCGTGCTTGAAATAGTGCTTACCGAAAGCGAGGACAAATCCAAGACCTGGCGGGAACGAAAGCAGCATACCACCGACTGCCTGCAAAAGGACAGCCTGGAGACCCGCCTCGTCTGCTGTGCCGACAAGCTTTCAAACATCCGAAGCATCTATGCTGACTTAGAGACCAAGTGGGATAAGCTTTGGGAACGCTTCAATGCTCCCAAGGAAGACATCAAATGGTATTACAAATCGATTGCCCAAGCACTAAAAGGGCTTTCTGGCTACAAGATGTACGATGAGCTTTGTCAGACTGTAAAAGCAGTTTTCTACCCGGAGGATTAGCATGGCTGAGAAAATAAAATACTACTTGCACGATGAAGGCGAGCTTTGGAAAAAAGAGGATGGCAAGGATTTCTATTTTTCCAGCACAAAGCTGGAGTGGATAGAAAGCAGAATCTATTTTATCCTTCCTTCCTGGGATTATGAAAATGCCCTTGATCCCCACAAGGCAGAGGAAATACTTTCTGCATACAAGGCAGATGGAAAATGGGAAGAAGAGGAAACTCCCCTCAGATATTTCGCAAATGATAATGATTCTGTATACGCCGAAGACATTTATGGAAAGGAGTTCTATGTCCTTGCGGATATGACCCTCAAACCCGCAAGAAAAGGCACCGTGGACTGTATGTGGGGAGGACTTACAAGGGAAGAAGCGGAAGACTTCTGCAAAAAAGAATACAAAAAAGACGACTGGATCATGGTAAATTGCGGAAGAACCTTAGTCCGCTATATAGGGGACGACTACATAGGGACTATCAGACTTGAAGAAGATAGGCAAGAAGGCACTGAAAAGGAAAAGCTTTATCGCGCAGAAATACAGCTTGATGATGGGATGGATTATCCCTATGTAGTGTCATATCTTGAAGCCACCAGCCTTGAAGAGCTTAAGAAAAAAACAGAAAGAAAGATGAAAGAAAGAAAGAAAGAAAGAAAGAAATGCCTTCAGGAATCGCCAAAGCTAGAAGCAGCCAAAGCCAGAAGCCGCAAAAGCCAGAAGACGCTCCACGCCAGGAGCCGCCAAAGCCAGAAGCCGCTCCACGCCAGGAGCCGCCAAAGCCAGGAGCAGCCCTACGACAGGAGCCGCCAAAGCCAGAAGCCGCTCCACGCCAGAAGCAGCCAAAGCCAGGAGCAGCCCTACGACAGGAGCCGCCACTGACCGGCGCTTGATGAATGCTGCACGGTTCATAAAAAACAAAGCTAGACATAAGTGAGGAGAAGAAAATGACAATAGCAGAAAGGGAAGAAATAATACGCCAGGATTCCATACAGATGAATCTTGCCTCTGATCTGGACTTTCCATGGCTTGAGGATGAGGTTAAAGATATTCCTCCCATAGAAGAGTGCGAGGATTACGTACCACCGGGGACACAGAAGGAGGATTAAACTTTCCCGACTAAACTGGCCTTTTTGTGGTTTTGGTCGGGAAAATATTGCCATGCGATGTTATATTCCCGTCTAAACTGACATTTTTGGCGATTTAGTCGGGAAAAACTCGTCGGCAACAGTCTTTCGGGACCTATTTTTCCCGACTAAATTGGTGTTTTTGTGGTTTTGGTCGGGAAAATATTGCCACATGACTTTGCATTCCCGACTAATCTCACAATTTCCAGTTTTTAGTCGGGAATCGTTGTCGCATTACATGAGAATTTCCCGACCAAGTTGGCGTTTTTGGGGATTTAGTCGGAAAAACCACGTCGGCAACAGTCTTTCGGGACCTATTTTTCCCGACTAAGTTGGCGTTTTTGGAAATTAGTCGGGAAAAACTCGTCGGCAACAGTCTTTCGGAACCTATTTTTCCCGACTAATCTGGCGTTTTTGTGGTTTTGGTCGGAAAAATATTACCATGCGATGTTATATTCCCGTCTAAACTGACATTTTTGGCGATTTAGTCGGAAAAAAAATCGTCAGCAACAGTCTTTCGGGACCTATTTTTCCCGACTAAGTTGGCGTTTTCACAGCTTTAGTCGGGAAAAAATCGTCGGAAACTGTTTTTGCGGCCTGATTTTCCCGTCTATTCATTCGAGAACATCTGCCGGGAAGACGGAAAGACAAAGCTTAACGACAGAGACTACAAGCACTTTTTTATCGCGCCCACCTGTGCTAGAATCATATAAAGACCCCTGCCCTGGCTGTCCTCTCAACTTCATCAAAAAAATCAACATAGAATAAGATTCTCCCTACTATCCTATATAATTACGGTAAATCTAAAAAATACTATGCTATAATATTTACCGTGAAAAAGAGTCTATCCATAAGCGCCTTAGTAGTTATTTTTATCGCTGAGCTTGCAGGTATTCTGGGAATCCTCTATCTCATGTACTGTATGAGGGTCCAGGCCGAGCTCTTCAATTCAATGACAGAGGAGGTCATTGAGGTTGAGAATGATGTGGAAGAATTAAGAGCCCTCCTCTACAAATATGAATATGATATGCTATCAGAATTGATAACATCAGATTCAGAGAATGAAGAGACATTAAAGGAACTGGCAAGGACAGAGCTTCAAATCAGGAATCAGTTAATGATTCATGGTCAAATAATGCAGAGGATGGAGAAAGGCAGCCAAAGGGAAATCCTCTTCAGGAATGTGAATGATGACATATTGAAATACCTGAATTTCAACGTTGTGATCCTTTCCATGAAGGGAGTCGAAGAGCCTGAGGCTATGGGGCTCTTCGCACAAAATAATATCTTCCCACTTATGAAAAGCGTAAACCAAAGCATCGATACTCTCTCAAGCATAAACAAATCCTATATAGAGCAATCCAAGCTGGAGGTATCTTCTTATCAGGAATCCTCGCATTTTTTTGCCATAGCAGGCTTCATCGTAATTATCATCGCCATTATCATAAGCATTATATACAGTTACAGAATCCTGAACAACCTGGAGGAAAAGAATTCCTTCTTTAAGGAAAAATCAGAAAGCAATGAGAAGCGAATTACAGAGATCCAGAACAACACGATTATGGGAATTGCAGATCTTGTGGAAAGCCGAAGCGGTGAGACCGGTCAGCACGTTAAGAGGACAAGTCATCTTGTAAATCTGATTTTGCTTCAGGCAAAAAAACAGGGAAAGTGGGCTGAAATTCTTTCAGATCAATATATTGATTATGTAACCAGGGCTGCTCCTATGCACGATTTAGGGAAAATCATTATTTCTGATACAATTCTGAACAAGCCAGGAAAGCTTACTCCCGAAGAATTCGAAATAATGAAAACCCACGCCGAGGCTGGTGGAAAGATAATCCATGACATTATCGGAGGAGTGGCGGAAAAGGAATATGTCGATATTGCGGCTGATATCGCGAACTATCACCATGAAAAGTGGAACGGCAAAGGCTATCCCACAGGCAGGAAGGGAAAGGAGATTCCTCTTTGTGCAAGAGTCATGGCAGTGGCAGATGTCTTTGATGCCCTTATAGCAGAACGCTGCTACAAAAAGCCTATGTCCTATGAGGATGCTTTTGCCTTGATAGAAAGAGAGGCCGGGGAGCATTTTGACCCGGAGGTCGTCGGGTTATTTTTGGAGTTGAAAGATGAAATCTATGCGGAGCGTTAAAATCATCCTGCCCCTATTGATGGCTTTTTCTCTTTGCCTTACTTCCTGTAAAAGTAAAAAATCAGAAGAAGAGCCATGCTCCATCAGATTCTCATGGTGGGGAAAAGAAGCCAGAAATGAATATACTCTGAAGGGACTTGAAAGATTCAAGGAAGAGAATCCCGCCCTTGAGGTCATTCCTGAATATGAATCCTGGACAGATTATGAAGCCGCTTTCGGGGAAAGGTTAGAATCCGGTCAATGTGCGGATGTAATGCAGGTTAATTTTGACTGGCTCTACAAGTATTCTCCGGACGGAAATGCCTTTTACGACCTCAACAAGCTTTCTGAATACATAGAGCTTTATAATTTCACTCTTGATGACCTGGCCTACGGAAGCATAGAAGGAAAGCTTAATGCTGTTCCGATCGCCTTCAATACAGCCATTCCAGTTTTTGACATGGAGCTTCTGAAGGAAAATAAGCTGACCATTCCTTCTACCTGGGATCAGCTTTTCGAAGTGGCAGAGGCTCTTAAGAAAAAGGATATGTATGTTTTTACAATCAGCAGGCGACATTTGTTCTTCCTTTCTATGGCCTGGTTTGAGCAGAATTACTCAAAAAAAATGTTTACCGATGATGGCAAGCTCAATATTTCAGAAGAGGAAGTATCTATAATCTATGATTTTGTAAAACGCCTTGTGGATGAAAACGTAATTTATGCCTTGGAAGAAGGCTTCCAGCTTTCTGCGGTGGGAGAGAAAAAGGTCGCCGGAGCCGTCATGTGGTGCAATGAAACTTCAAATTTCCTAGAAGAAGTGAATTCCCTCGGGGGGAATCCTGTGCTTGGGAATTTCATTACCACACCAGGAGCAAGTGAATCAGGCTGGTACTTAAAGCCCGCCAGCTTGTACGCCATCAAGAAGGACTGCAAAAATCCAGAAGCAGCAGCAAAACTTGTGAACTATCTTTTGAACGACCAGAGCTTTGCCCTGCTCCAGGGAAATGAAAAAGGAGTCCCCATCAGCAATAAAAGCCTTACCGCCCTTATGGAGGCAGGTAAATTAGAATCCATGCAATATAAGGCCCTGATGAAAATCCGCTTTAACAGCGATTCCATAAACAAGATGCTCCCCTTCATGGAGGACAGCGAGTTGATTACTCCCTTTTCTGATAACGCTTTCGACTATGTAAAGGGCAGAAAATCAAAGGAAGCAGCTGCTAGGGATTTTTATCTGGCTATAAAATGAAAGAGTTTTTATCAGGAGGATTTTGATGAAAGAATATATAAAAGGTGCAAATCCCTATATGCCATTATGGGAGCATGTTCCAGATGGAGAACCGAGGGTTTTTGAGTATAATGGAGAAAAACGGGTCTATGTTTATGGCTCTCATGATACAGAAAAGACAGAATACTGTGGCCGCGATCAGGTTGTCTGGTCGGCTCCTGTAAACGACCTCACTGACTGGAAGTGTCACGGAGTCTGTTACGAAGCGAGCGACAAGTCTATTCTTTTTGCTCCAGATGTTGTTCAAAAGGGCGATAGCTTTTATATGTATGCGGCCGAAGACCATGGCTCCCGGGTTATGGTAGCCAGCAGCAAGAACCCTGCGGGCCCCTTCATAAATCCGGTTAAAACTGATCTGGGCTTTGATCCTGGAGTCCTTGTGGACGATGACGGACGGGTCTACGCCTTCTGGGGCTTTTGCAAGCAGTACTGTGCAGAGCTGAACGATGATATGGCCACCATAAAGGAAGGAACCTTCCACGAAAACATTATAAAGCACTGCAATGCTGACTGGGCCCCGGACGACGGAATGTATGATGAGGCAGATGCCTTTTTCGAGGCTTCATCCCCCCGTAAGGTAAAGGGCAAGTATGTTTGCATTTATTCTAAAAGATATTATGAGGCCTATCCCCAGTATGGAGTACCAGCCGGCGGATGCAATGGCTTTCTCTCTTACAAGTACAGCGACTCTCCTTTGGGTCAATACAAGATGGGAGGAGATATAAGCTTTAACGGCGGAGAGCTTTTACAAAACCCAGATGGCTCCAAAACAATGACCTACCGTTGGGGAAACAACCACGGTTCGATTATGCAGATAGAAGGCCAGTGGTATATCTTCTATCACCGCCAGACCGGCACCGACGAATTCTCCCGCCAGGCCATGCTGGAACCAGTGGATGTCGCACAAGACAAAAACGGCAGAATCTTTATCGGCAAAATAACCTATAAGGATGGAGAGCCTGTTTCCTCTGAACCTGTTGAGATGACATCCCAGGGGGCCCACATAAACGGCCTTGATGCCCGTAAGATTATTTCTGCAGGATACGCCTGTCACATCTTCGGAGGAGAAAAAGGAGGCCCCAACGGAGGACCAGGAGGAGCCTACATCAAGGCAGTTTACGAAGAAAGCGATGAGACATCAGCCCCCATCGTTGATATAAGCAACGGCCTTACAGTGGGTTTCCGCTACCTGCAGTTCGGAAGCCTTACCCCTGAATCCGTAAGTGGCAAGATTACCGCAAAAGAAGACCTTAGAATAAACCTTAGGGTAGATGACTATAAAGGCAAGATTATTGCGTCCTGCACCATGAAAAAAGGAGAAAGCTCCTTCACAGCCCCAGTGACAAGCGGCCTTATAGGAAAAAGAGCCATTTACTTTGAATTCCTTTCAGAAGCAAAAGGCCTTATCGCCGATTTTGATTGCTTTTATTTTGAGTGATTTTGGAGGAACCCGGAAAAAGCCATTAACAGCCAAACAAGGCAGAGGCTTTTTTCATTCTTTCCACAATTTTGACTTCGAAAGGACAGCGGCTTTCACAAGTGTGGCAGGCTATACATTCAGCAGCTTTGTGGAGAATGAGCGAATAGTGGGAGCGGATGCTGTCCGGCACTTTTGGCTGCTGACTTGCTAAATCATAAAACTTATTTACCATAGCTATAGCTATATCAGATGGGCAGGGCTTGCAGTGTCCGCAATAAGTGCACTGACCTTTATAGGAATGATAGGGCGCACTTGCAATTACAGAGGCATAATCCTTTTCATCAGAGCTGGCATCTTCATAAGCCACTGCTTCATCAATTTGAGTAATTGTATCGTAACCGCATAAAATAGAAGTCACGGCCGGCCTGGTAAGGGCATAATGGATGCACTGAAGCGGAGTAAAGGCCGCTCCAAAAGGTGAGGTCTTGGCATCAAAAAGCTTTCCACCAAAAAAGCCTTTCATTACGGTGATTCCCACATCATTTTCCTCGGCAAGCCGGTAAAGTTCGCTTCTCTCAGGGGCTATTCCTTTCATATTCTGATCATCATACCAGCCGAACATTTTCATAAGGTCGTCACTAGGAGGCTTCATGTCAAAGGCTGGATTTATAGAGAACAAAATCATTTCTATAAAGCCGGAAAGTACAGCTTTTTTTGCAATGAGGGGGTTATGGGTGCTAAGTCCGATATGTCTGATAATACCACGCTCGTGCAGGTCTTTTACAAAGTCAAAATAGGCTCCGCTGGTACAGGCAGCCCAGTCCTCTTCTGAATCAACATAGTGAATCATTCCAAGGTCAATGTAATCTGTTTTAAGACGGCTAAGCAAATCGTCAAAGGCGGGTTTAACATAATTCATGTCGCGGGTTCTTACATATTGTCCCTTCTGCCAGGTTGAACCAATGTGACCTTGAATAATCCATTTGTCACGGGCCCCTTCAAGAGCCTTTCCAATTATATCCCGTGATTTTGGATCGGCCATCCAGCAGTCAATTATGTTTATGCCTTTATCCTGAGCATATTTTATAAGGGCAAGGGATTCTTCAAATTCGTGCCGCTCAAGCCATTCTCCGCCAAAACCAATTTCACTGACCATGAGTCCTGTTTTTCCAAGTCGTCTTTTATTCATAGTCATAATTCTACTATATGTCTAAGATAATTGTCAGTAAATCTTTTATAAAGAAGCAGCTTCCTTATTCCATTCTTTAATTAAAAATTTTGCAACTCCATCTTCCTGATTGCCGGCAATTATTGTGGTGGCGGCAGCTTTCGTTTCTTCCAAGGCATTTGCTACCGCATAAGAGTGCCGTCAAGATCTGTAACAAATAGGGTTTTCTGGATGGAAGCATTATTCATCATATTTTGATTACAACAAATGACAGGGCTTGCTGTCTCGAAAACACAAGACCTATTATGGAGTTTCTGACCTTTATCAACTTTTTAAGTAGTATTAAAGATTATATTCACTTACCCCTGCCTGTAAGCCCACTTGCGCCCGTGCATTTTCTGCCGTAGACTGGAGGCATGGAAAAGGTTGTTCCGCACAGAGCCGGACACAGCTCCAAGCTTTGTGCGGCAGAGCATAACGGCAGTTTTTGCGGAGGTTTGCAGACACTGTTAACTTTGTGGATGCGTGGGGACTGGAAACAACAGTTATGATTATACATGCAGATTCACCATGGGAATGGATATTTAATGGTTCTCATGCAGCTATTCATTTTAGCAATCCTGGCAAAGATGAATATGGAGAAGTTTTCCCACAAACGCTATATGATCCAAGTGGCTAATATGAAGCTTACACTGGTTATGGAAACGGAAATTCCGTCCATCATCAGGAGTATTCATGGGAGATTCTCAAGCTGATTTAAATAGTTATATTGAATCAGTATTGTCAAGGGAAAATGGAGAATATGTTGTCACATACAGTATAGATACAACACCTGAAGAAGAGTCTGCAATGATTGAGAAAGCAATCCAGAATGGAGATGGCTGGGGCTTTAGTTGTGCCGATTACGTTTCTGATTTTCTGACCACTTTAGATTTTAATCATGTATTAATACCAGGGGACCTTGAAGACCAATTGAAAAAATCTGAAAAGGTAACTAAAACAAAATTACATACAAGAGAGAATAGTTGTGATCAACACTAAAAAATACCTAATGTATATATTGATATATATGAGACTGTGAAGTCCTTTCTGTAAATTCAGTAGGCTGCGGTAAAAAGTTTTAATGCGGGTAAGGTCCGCAAGCAGCTGACAGCTACTGTTACTTATTCGAATATAAAATACTGCTGATTTTTTATCAAGAGTTATTTTAA
>JAILBN010000111.1 GCA_024680915.1 Treponemataceae bacterium
GGAGTCGGCCTCTTTCTGCTTTCCGGCGGAGCGGCCAGAGACATAATCACAATCGCGGGGGCAGGCACTATCATCACAGCCTTCTTTATGGGACCTTTAATTGAGTTTTTTAATGTTCACTGTGCAAGACCTATTTTGAACAGAGAAAAGAAATAGCTCTCGTCAGTGCAATTGCCAGGGGAATCGACTAAGAAACGAAGCTATGAAAAACAAAATATCAGAATTGTTTGACCAATACGGTCTTGGAAAACTCTTAGCTGAACCTTCTCCTCTTTCAGGTGGCCTTATGCATAGGATGTATAAGGTCCAGGCCGAGACTGGCACTTACGCTGTAAAATGTCTGAATCCTCAGATTATGAAAAGGCCCGGAGTTTTTGAGAATTACGCCAGGGCCGAAAAGCTGGAGGACATTCTGGAAGAGGAAGGACTTCCCATAGTTCCAGCGCTGACCTTTGAGCTGGACTCCCCTAAGGCAAGTGAAAGTCAAAAGGCAAGTGACGCCAGGGCTCCCGTGCTGACCAGCAAAAAGATGCTTGAATGCGAGGGAGACTATTTTTACATTTTCCGCTGGCAGGAAGGCAACATGGCAGCTTACGACGCCATCACAGAGGAAGAGTGCCGCATAGCAGGAGAACTCCTTGGCCGCATCCATATAATTGACGCTCAGAACATAGAGGCCCGGCCACCTGTCCTCAGTCAGATTGATTTTGATACTTTTCTTCATAGCGCAGAGGAGAAGTCCAGCTGCATTGCCCCTCTCCTCCGGCAAAACCTTGAGCTTCTTAAAGACTGTCAGGAAAAACTGAATCAGGCACGTACAAAACTCCCGGCAATGAACTCTATCAGCAATGATGATATGGATCCTAAAAACATAATCTGGCACAAGGGGCAGCCCCACATAATAGACTTGGAATGTCTTGATTACACTAATCCGATTTCTTCAAGCCTCAACCAGGCCCTGCAGTGGAGCGGGACTGTCAGCCGGAACTTTAAGAAGGAAAAGCTTGCCGCCTTTTACCGGGGATACCTGGCCGCTTACGACAACGGCTTTCGTTCCTACGACCAGCTTTTCGGGATTGCCTACAGCTGGCTTGAGTGGCTTGAATATAATATCCGCCGGGGTCTGGGACAGGAGGTATCCAGGCCAGAGGAAATCAGGCTTGGAGAGGAAGAAGTAAAAAACACAATCGAAAGAATCAAATATCTGAATAAGCAGGAAGAAGAAATCTCTTCTGTGCTCGAAGGACTTCCAGCCCCGTACTCAAAGAATTACAAAACTCATGACGACAGCCTTTGTTATATAGACTTGTTTTTTGAAGGAGAACTTTCGGATATTCCCTCTTTCCCTCTTCCAGAGGGCTATCGTTTCGTAACTTACAAAAGCGGAGACAAGGCTGCCTGGATTGACATTGAGCTTTCAGCAGAAGAAATCCTCAGCCGTCAGCACGGAGAAGAATGCTGGCAGCGTTATTACGGAAAAAGGGAAGATGAGCTTGCAGGCCGGATGTTCTTTATAGAAAGCAAGGATGGACAGAAAGTCGCCACCGCTACAGCCTTTTATAATATTCACACAAAGGATAAAAGCGAAGGTCAGCTTCACTGGGTGGCCGTCAAAAAGGAAGAGCAGGGAAAGGGTCTTTCAAAGCCGCTAATCACCTTTACCCTTGAGGTAATGAAAAAGCTTGGCTATAGAAGCACGAAAATCCCTACCCAGACTAACACCTGGCTTGCCTGCAAAATTTATCACGACCTGGGCTTCAGGCCAACAGAAAAGAGTCTTAAAGAAAACAGCTTCGGCTGGAAAATGGTCCAAGAGCTGACAGGAATAACTTTCGGCTAGGCTCTACCTCTTAACCGAGGCTGACATAGCAAGACGCTCACACAAATCCTCATAGGAGATGCCGACCGCCAGAGCTTCCTGGGGAAGCAGGCTGTTTGGTGTCATTCCTGGGAGGTTGTTTGCCTCCAGACAGTAGAATTTGTCATCCTCATCGGAAAGGATAAAGTCCACACGGGAATAGTTTCCAAGGCCCAAGAGACGGTGAACGGAAAGGGCCAGTCCCTGAAGTTCCTCTGTCCTTTCAGGGGAAAGGGGAGCCGGGCAGATTTCCTCCGTGGAGTCAGCCTGGTACTTGTTTTTATAGTCGTAGAAGCCTTGTTTGGGCCGGATTTCAATTATGGGAAGAGCCTTTCCGTCAAGAATGCCGATAGAAAATTCACGGCCCTGGACCATCTTCTCAATCAGGCAGACTGGCTCATATTTTGTTGAGTATTTGATGGCTGCAGCCCACTCTGACTCATTGTGGACCAGGGAAACTCCGCAGCTGGAACCGCAACCGATGGGCTTCACCGCACAGGGAAGACCTATCCTCTCCCAGACCATTTCCTTAGAATCCTTTGCAGGATCAAAAAGCAGCCAGTCAGGGGTGGAAATGCCATTATTCACGAAAAGATTTTTGCTCAGGGCCTTGTCCATAGCCAGGGCAGAGCCTATGTAGCCAGAGCCGGTATAAGGAATATCAAAGCAATCAAGGACAGCCTGAATACGACCGTTCTCCCCTATTCCTCCGTGCAGGCCAAGGAAGGTCGCATCAGCCATTCTGCAGATATCAAGTACTCCCGGGCCTATAAGCTCCCGCCGGCCACCGTTAGCAGCGATAAGGGCTTCCAGGTCCGGCTCTCTTTCGGGAATAGAGTAAGAAAAAGTTTTGCCGGCTTCCTTTGAGACAAAAAGGTTTTCAAGCTTAACTCCAGCAGCAAGACCCACATACAGGTCGACGAAAGCCACCTGGTGCCCCTTCTTCAAAAGCGCATTAGCGATAAGACTTGCGGAACAAAGTGAAACATCACGCTCGGGGCTTATTCCTCCGGCCAAAACTACTATTTTCATGACAACCTCTTTTTTTAACTATATATTAATCGCTTGCTTTGGTCAAAGCTGATTCTTAGAAAAGTCTTATCATTTTCTTAGGACAAAATTCCATGTCAACTGATATCATCAATATTGTAATTACCACAATCGTGGAATGGAGGTAAATATGAAAATCCAGAAAGCTCTTTTTATAATAGCGACCTTGGGTATAATTACTATTTTATTTTCCTGTGTGAGTGCGGAGGCGGGGCTTGCCTCTTCTGACCAAGCCTCAGACAAGCTTGCCATAGAAGAAGCCCTTAATCTTGCAAATATGGACGCGGAATGGACCTACAACGAAAGTGCAGATGCCTGGACCCTTTCAGTGGTGACGGCAGTTACAAAGCCTGAGCTGGAGGACTACCAAGGTGTCTCAGTTTGCGTACCGGGAGCTTATGTAAAGGGACTTGATACCAACGGAGACGGGAAGGCAGACACCACAAGCGGAAGCGGGAAAGGTCTTCTGGTCATTGACTACGATGCAAAGGTGACCAGCACCAACGGCCAGCTTTACACAGCGGCGACAGCCCCTGTCATCGTCAATACCGGAGCTGCCGGTTATGGTGACCAGAGCAATCAGAAGGCATCATCGAATTATGCTTCTCAAGGCTACATCAATGTTGCCTGCGGAAACAGGGGAAAGCAAAGCAGTCTTGCAGACGGAACCTATACAGGAGATGCTCCCAGCTGTCTGGTGGATCAGAAGAACGCTGTAAGATTCGTGAAATATAATATCCTGCTGGGCAACCTTCCAGGCAGCGTAGATTATTTTGTATCAACAGGTGGTTCCGGCGGTGGTGCCCATGCAACAATGCTTGCCGCCACATCAGATAATCCTGACTTTTATGATTACGAGATTGCCGCCGGTGCGGTCGGTGTCTATAAGGATTCAGAGGGCAACTATATAACCAGTGTTACCATAGACGGAGAAGAGATTCCTCTCTCCGACGGAATGTGGGGCTGCATGGCTTACAGTGCAATTACTTCTCTGGCAGAGGCTGACATGGCCCTTGCCTTTGAATATTATCTTAACCCTGACTATAGCTTCAACACAGACTTCCAGAAAAAGACTGCGGAATACCTTGCAGCTGAATATATGGATTATATAAACAGCAAAGAGCTTTCAGTGGAAGAAGAGGCCGTTGGCTTTGACCTAAACGGGGACGGTGACAAAAAGGACACAATAGCTTTGACAATAGAATATGATGCCGACGCTTACCCGGAAACTAATGGTTATTATGGCAGCTATGTTGATTTGTACCTTTCTGAATTCCAGCAGAGCCTTAACGATTATCTTGACCGTCTTGCCTATACAGAGGACTGGACCTGGTTCAATTCCGAGGGGTCTGCCCTCTCTGACCAAGAGCTTGCCTCAATGACGAGCGAGGATAAGGCTTTGGCTTTTATTGAAGGCCGCTATACAAAAGGCAGCACAGGAAGCTCTGACAGCAAAGGCGCAGGTCCAGGTGGTGCTGGTGGATTCGGAGGCGGTCCTGGAGCTTCTGCCCCGGACGGCGAAATGGGCGACTTTGCTGGCAATATGGGCGATTTTGACGCAACCGCGGGGGGTAGCTTTGGCGGAGACAGCAGCTTTGGCGGACCTGGCGGAACTCCTCCAGATGGCATGTCTGGCGGTCCTGGTGGTTCTGGCGGCTTCGGAGGAGGTTCTGGCCGTAATTCTGATAGCGGACAGCAGGGCATGAAGGTAGGAACTCCGGATGCAGGAACCACCCAATCTGCAAAGAGCTCAACTAATTCAAAGAACTATTCAAGCTTTGAAGAAATGCTTGCAACCTACCAAGCAGACATAGCAGAAATAGAAGCCGGCGATAAATACGGAAATAACATAGTTGAGCTTTACGACCCGCTGAATTACATCGGTGCAGAAGGAACTAACAATCCTACTTGGGCCCGCATCCTTATGGGAGCCTCAGAGGGGGACATATCAATGTTCAATTCACTGAATATCCAGCTCTCCTGGCTTGCCGCTGGGACAGAAGCAGATATCGAATGGCAGTGGAACGGTGGACATGTACCTTCAGAAATCTTCGGAGATTCCCTGGCTCTTTATGTCGACATGATGTACGGCAAGTATGTGGAGGGTGCTGTCAGCATAAGCAAGGAAGCTGCAAAGGCTCAGACCACAAACGGAAGTGCAAGCGAGGCAAGCGGCACAGATATTTCTGAATGGGTAAGCTATGACAGTTCAAAGGGAGCAAGCTTCTCTCTGGCCGCAGCAGCCGCCTACCGAACAGCCGGAGCAAGCAAGGCAATTCCAGGCTTTGATGTAATGGATTACGGTCAGGAGGATTACGTTTTCGGAAGCTCCAGCGCAGACGCCCGCCACTGGAACAAATACCTTCTCAAGGTTTTCCAGGAAAATCAGGAAGAACTGGCTGATTTGTTCAATTAGAAAAGACCTATTCCTACTGCGGCCCTACTCCTCTGGGGTGGCGGCCGCAAACTCCATCGCCCTTTTCATTCTGGCCTCGACTTTCTCAGCCGGGATAAGGGCGATTCCTTCATTTTCGTCAGTAAGGACGATCAGCCTCTGTCCTCCACTCAAAGAGAACAAGTCCCTTACGGGCTTGGGAATAACCAGTTGCCCTCTTTTCAACCAACCGGAAATGACATAATAAGTTAATTTTTCTTATGTCTGGTTGCCCTTTGTTTTTTCACTCTGACAGATTCTCATAGCTTAGGGGTTACATTATAATATGCATATATCGGAGGCAATTCGTGCATTTCGGCTTTTCTTATGTCGGACTAATTTATCTTATCATGCTCATGGTGCCGAACATCATCTGGGCAAAAAAGAAACCAAAGGATTATGAAAAATATGCGGGCAATGAGAGCAAGGTCCTTGTAGCTCTTGAGCGTGTTGGAGAGGTGCTTGTCACAGCCCTGGCTCTTATTTTTTCTGATTTTAATCTGAGGACTTGGACACTCTGGAGCCTCTGGCTTGTGGCTTCTTTCCTTCTGATGCTGCTGTATGAAATCTACTGGATACGATACTTCAAAAGCGAAAGGACAATGGCCGACCAGTACAGAAGCCTGCTTTTCTTTCCTGTGGCGGGAGCCTCACTCCCCGTCCTGGCCTTTTTCCTGCTGGGCCTTTACGGGCAAAACATCCTGATGCTTGTCAGCGTGATAATCCTTGGAATCGGTCATATGGGTATTCATCTGGCCCATGAGAGGGAGGTAAAGCTCTACAAAGAAAAAACACCTCTGTCCCCTGAGAGTGAAGCTGCCGGAGCAAGAAAAAAATCTCGCCTTCTGGTACGGATTCTTAAAGGAATCGGATTTGCCATCCTTATTCTTGTTTTTGCTGCCCTCTCTTTCATAATTGCCGTGCGTAACGTCAGATTCGCAAAACACTATCCAAACTTCATCAATGGAGTAGATGAAGAGGTCTACATAGCTTTGGACGGACAGGAACAATACCTTTTGATTACCGGAAGGGATACTTCCAATCCTGTAATCATCTATCTTCACGGAGGACCCGCTTCTCCTGATACAATGGCCATGTCCACCTTTGCCGACCATCTTATGGAGGCTTACACCCTTATCGGCTGGGATCAAAGAGGTGCAGGCAAGACTTATTATAAAAATGAGAAGACAGATCCTCAAAACCTCACTGCGACTCCCCAGCAAGCCCAAAAGGATTTGGACAAGCTTGTGGATTATGCTAGAAGCCGCTTCAAGCAGGACAAGGTTATCATCATGGGGCATTCTTACGGCACAGTTATAGGAAGCCAGTATGTACTGAATCATCCTGAAAAAGTGACAGCCTTTATAGGGGTCGGGCAAGTAATATCATCCCCGCAGGGAGATTTATTGAGCTACCGGGACGCATTGGAAAAAGCAAAGGCGGCAGGAGACGATACAGTTGAAATGGAAGAAGCCTACAGACATTATATGGCGGATAAGAGTTTGGAAAACCTGCTGGCACTTCGAGAACCTGTAAACAAATATCATCCTGTTCCAAAGGAGTCAAATCAAATATGGCAGGGGCTGAGCTCTCCATATTTCGGAAGCCTGGACGCCCTATGGTTTTTAAAGCAGATGTCCTTGAAAGATTTTTTAAGCTTGAACAAAAAGCTCTTTGATTATTGCCAATCCTTCAATGCCTTGGAAAATGAGCTTAACTATCAGCTTCCCATTTCTTTTATCTCAGGCTCAGAAGACTGGGTATGTCCGGTTCAATTAATCGAGGAATATAAAGATAAAATCACAGCACCTGAAAAAAGCTTTACGATTCTTGAAGGCTGCGGACACTCACCCCAATATGATGCTCCACAAGAGTTCGCAGAAGCTGTCAAAAGGGTCTTAGAGTAAGATGCAGAATGGGGCAAGCAGGAAGTAACTATGAAGTACAGAATAGAAACAGAACGCGCAGACCTTTTTGACGTAAATATGATAATCATAATGAGGGTGGAGCTTGAAAAAACTCTTCCCTTCGACAAAATGAAAGCTGCCTTCGAGGAAGCCTGTAAATGCCACGAAGTTTTGACCTCAAAAATAGTAATCGAAGAGTCCGGCCAGGCTTTTTATATTGACAATGCTTCTGTGGGAAGCAGCTTTTCCCAAAGTGATTTATCCCTGAAAGAATTGATAAAAGAAAACGAAAGGCTCAGATTCAAAATCGAAAAGGGAGAGTTCATAAGAGCCTTTGCTTTGCCTGAAGGCCTTGTTTTTATGATGCATCATCTAGCTGGCGATGGAAAATCCCTCCTCTATTTTATAGAGACCTTTATGAAGTGTCTTTCTGGCCAGCCTTGTGCTTTTGTCCCATTCAAAAATCTGACTCTTAAGGAGCTTCCGAAAAACAGCAGCCTGCCTTTTCTATACAAAATCTTAGTCAAAAACTGGAACCGGAGATGGAGCAAGGTAAAACGCCTTTTCAGCTTTGAGGACATGGACAAAGAATACCAGCAATTCTGGAAAAACCATGAAACAAAGATTGAAATAAAGCGCTACGAAAAAGACCAGCTTGAAGGTCTGCTGAAAAATGCTAAACAAGCAGGTGTCTCTCTGACTTCATACCTTATCACTGACTTGATAAAAAATTCCGCAAAAAAAATGGACATAGGGCTGGCGGTTGACGGAAGACTGGATAAGAACAGAGCCATGGGAAACCAGGCCACAGGGATTGCAATCAACTACAAATATAAGCAGAAGCTTTCTTTTGAAGAAAATGCAAAGAAAGTCCAAAGGCTGTTGAAGGAAAAGCTTTCAGATGACGGAAACCGTTTTCTAATACTTCAATTCATGGGGCAGCTGGATCCCACACTAATAGACACAATGAACCTTGAACATGCAGACTATTTCCACAGCAAAGTGACCTCACGGGTAGCGGAACTTTTGGGCTACGGCAAAAGAACAAAAGATTTGAGCATAACAAACCTGACACGGGCGGATATTCCTTTGGAATACGGTGATAACAGGATCAAAGAGCTAGTCTTCATTCCACCGGTTGTATCCTATGGCAAAAATATAATAGGAATTGTTACATGTGGAAATAATATGAATATCGCAAAGCATGAATATTGCTTATAGTAACTTTTGTTCTCCACATTAACTAAAATTGTAAAAACTTGACAAAATACTCAACCCCTATTATTTTTGTTTTCCACATTATCTAAATCTTAAAGCAGGAGTAAAAAATGGAGTATCGAAAAGTTTTTGACACAATTCCGGAACTCTTTGACAAGTATCGCCCAAAGTATTCTCAGGAATTATTTGCCAATCTGATTGACTACGCAAAAATCGGGACCGGCAAAAAGGTGCTCGAATTGGGACCGGGAACAGGACAGGCTACAGATCCGATTCTGAACACCGGCTGCGAATATCATGCGATTGAATTGGGGCAGCACCTTTATGAAAAAATGAAGGAAAAATATGGGAATCGGAACAACTTCAATATCGTGAATGATGATTTTATTACTCATGATTTTTCAGATATGATTGGACCTTCTGAAGGAGCGGAAAAAAATGACGGACAGAAGTTTGATATGATTTACTCTGCCGCAACAATTCAGTGGATTCCTGAGGAAGTCGCTTTTTCAAAGACCTTTTCGCTGCTTAAGAGTGGCGGAGTTCTCGCCATGCTTTTGACAAGCGGGGACTACAAAAGCACAAATCCGGCCCTCTATGAAGAAATCCAGAAAATCTACGATAAGTATTTTAAGCCGGAAAAACTATACAAGGACATGAAGGCTCCTTTTGATCAT
>JAILBN010000129.1 GCA_024680915.1 Treponemataceae bacterium
ATAATCATCTCCTATTGCGTCAGGGAGATAGGTACCCTTTATCCTGATTAAAAAAGAAAGATTTTCTGTGAAATTGAATTCAAGGGCAGCTCTTGCCTCATACCCCTGGAACCAAGCTTCTATGAAATCTGTGTAATAGGTATCAGGTCTGTTTACAGGAAAGTAGACGTAATGTATGTCCTGGGCATGGTTGAATCTGTATAGGTAATTCCAAATGTCCAAGGATAAAGAAATACCGTTGTCAAAGGTACAATGCCATACTATACCCGGCTTCCAGTAAAAGGAAGTGATATCATAGGTTATAACGGTATAACCATCATATTCAGAGGTATGGGGTAAATCCGGGCTCCAATAACCTGGGCTTCTATTGTAATAATGCTGGGCGTATCCGTTCTGTCCTCTGAATTTTATGTTGTTGTATTCAAAGCCTATGCCCAAACCCAGGCCGTAAAAAAAGCACCAGTCTGAATAAAAGCCCGCTGAGATAAGCTGGTCGGTATAGTTGTCATGGCAGGAATAGTCAGTGACCCTGTTATCGTACTCCCGGGCATCGTAATCCTGCATTATTCCTGTTTTGTAGGGAATAGCATAGGAAAAAAAGCCGTCTAAGTTTATAGAATTATGGGCATTGAATTCATAGCCAAACATTGCATCAAAAACAAGAGATGTGGAGGGAAGGGTCTCCCAGGTGAGCCAGCTGACCTTATACAAACTATCAAGATAAGAAGTGTTGTAGAAATTTTCTGTTACTATACCACATCTTACGTCAGCTCCTGTGGCGAGCTTGAAATAAAAACCTGAACTTTTTTCCTGTATGGGTTCAGCCCAAAGTGAAAGAAAAAAACAAATAAGAAAACATAGGGAAAGTACTTTTTTCATTATAGTTCAATAAGAGGGTCGACTTTGTATAATTTTGCCAGCTGTTTCCTGAGGGCGTTCATATCCCTCTGGTAAGGAGCTGTGAATTTGATGGTCTCGCCTGAGACTGGATGAGCAAGCTCTATACTATAGGCATGAAGGGCCAGCCTTGAGAGAAGAGGTCTTTCCTCATACACGTCACCATGCCAGGATCTTTTTATATCAGAAAGCTTTACAGGCTTTTGGTTGCCGCTGTAAAGAGGATCGCAGACAATGGAGATGCCTAAATCAGCAAGGTGGGCACGTATCTGGTGGGTCCGGCCAGTAAGAGGCCTGGCCTCTATCCAGGAAAAGGGACCGCAGCTGCCGATAAGCTTGAACTCTGTGCAGGAAGCTTTACCCTGCCTTTTGTTTACTATAGTTCTGTGGCGGGCATCGCCATCCGGCAGGAGCTTTGCTTCACAGGTGTAATTGTCCCAGGCCGGCCGGCCATGAACAAGAGCGTGATAAACTTTTTTTATCTGCCGCCTCTCAAAAGCCATGGAAAGATTCCTGTGAGCATCCGCGTTCCTTGCGTATATAACTATACCTGAAGTATCTTTATCTATGCGATGGACTGCCATCAACCGTCCGTATTCCGGTTCTGCAAGGATATCAAGGCGGGGAGCCTCTTTGTCGTATCTGTCTGAAGCCGTCAGTATTCCTGAATTCTTATTGAAAACAAGGATATCATCGTCAGAATATATAACAGAATACGGTTTTACATGTTTCATAGGAAATCAGTATACCAAGTGTTTTTGTGCCTGTCTATGAGATCTATTTATTAAACTGCAAAGCTATTTCCAACGGTTGAATTCTTCGGTATTAGAGCGTAAAATAGATAAACACAAGCTGCGGATTTATCCGAACTTGAAACGGAGGATATATGAAAGGTCGTTTCGATTTTACCGTTGATGAACTTGGAGAATGTAAGATTCCTTCGCCGATAAAGCTTTCCACTGTACATGGAGACTTTGTCGCGAATTATGTCCGGGATGATGAATTCGTAAGATACAACGTCGATGTTTATGGCGATGTCCTTGAGACAGAAGCCGATGCCTATAATAATAATCTTATCCAGAAGGCAGGTCCCAGGGAAAAGATATTCTTTAATCCTAACCATGTGAATGCCGGAATCTGTACTTGTGGAGGTCTTTGTCCTGGTCTTAATGACGTAATAAGAGCTATCGTCCGCTGTCTTTATAACCGTTACGGAGTCCGTCGTATCCGTGGTATTCGTTTTGGCTTCAAGGGCCTGCTACCTGACCAGAATTTCGACACTATAGATTTAAGTCCTGATTGTGTAGATGATATCCACAAGACAGGCGGTTCCTTCCTTGGGACAAGCCGTGGCGGTGGAAACCGGGTCATGGAAATTGTTGATGCCATTGAAGCTTTGAACATGAACATGCTATTTATTGTTGGTGGCGATGGAACCCAGAGAGGAGCTCTTGATATAGCGAACGAAGTTGAGAAGAGAGGACTAAAAATTGCTATAGTAGGTATACCGAAGACTATAGATAACGACCTTATTTTCATTCAGAAATCATTCGGTTTTGATACTGCTGTACAAAAGGCTACCGAGGCTGTTTCCGCCGCTCATATGGAGGCTCATTCCCATATAAACGGAATTGGTCTTATAAAGCTTATGGGTCGTGAATCTGGCTTTATCGCTACAGCGACAGCTCTTGCCAGTCATGAGGCAAACTTCTGCCTTATTCCAGAAATACCCTTTGATATGGATGGAAAGAACGGTTTCCTTGAGACCTTGGAAAAAAGGATAGAAAAACGTCATCATGCTGTAGTTATTGTGGCTGAAGGAGCAGGGCAGGAGCTGCTTAAGGCCAGTGGGGAGCACGATGCATCTGGAAATATTAAGCTTGGTGATATCGGTATTTATCTGAAGGATCGTATAACTGAATATTTCAAAGAGAAAAAGATTCACATCAATTTGAAATATATTGATCCTAGTTATCAGATTCGTTCTGCTCCCGCTGCTCCTACGGATTCCGTCTATTGCGAGCGTCTGGGCAACAATGCGGTTCATGCGGCAATGGCCGGAAAAACAAAGATAGTTATAGGTCTTGTTCACAACAAATACGTACACCTTCCTATTCGTCTTGTAACAGCAAAACGCAATAAGGTTAATCCGGAAGGCTCTATGTGGCGTGATACAATAGATGCTACAGGACAGCCGGTCCTTATGCTTAACGATAGGGAAGCCTTTATACAGAAGCATCTGAAAACAGAAAAACAGTAAAAGAAGAGGTTAAAATGGGTCATATAGTAGTTCCAGAAGCGGAAAAAATACTCGATAAGGAATTCCCCGTGCTGAATCATGGATTTGTAAGACTTGTGGATTATATGGGGGGAGATTCCCGTATAGTACAGTCTGCCCGTGTTTCTTACGGGGAGGGAACAAAGACGGTACGTGAGGATGCAGGTCTTATCGATTATCTGCTTCGCCATCAGCATACCTCTCCCTTTGAGCAGGTTGTCCTTACCTTTCATGTGAAAATGCCGATATTTGTCGCGCGGCAGTGGATTCGTCACAGAATGGCCAGGGTAAATGAAATATCAGGCCGTTATTCCATAATGCGTGATGAGTTTTATCTTCCTGCGGATATGGATGTGGCTAAACAAAGTACGGATAACAAGCAGGGAAGAAGCACGGAAGTCGTGACCCACAAATATGCTGCGGAAGTTCAGGAAAAGCTTGAGAAGGGGCAGGCACAGGCCTATGCTGATTATTCAGAGCTTGTGGAATCAGGACTTGCTCGAGAGCTTGCCAGAGTGAACCTTCCCCTTTCCCTTTATACGGAAATGTACTGGCAGATAGATCTGCATAATCTATTCCATTTCCTTAAGCTCCGCCTTGATAGCCATGCCCAGAAAGAAATCCGCGACTATGCGGATGTGATATTGGATATAACAAGGGCCGTCGCTCCTCTTGCCACATCCTCTTTTGAGAATTACATGAGAGACGGTGTGAATTTCTCTGGAGAGGAGATGGAAGACCTTAGAAAAATGCTGGACGGAAAAGAACCTTCTCTTACAGGAAAGAAGCTTGAACGTCTTAAGGAAAAAATAGCTACAGGAAAGCAGCTGTAATTAAGACATGAAATAAGAAAGGGCTATCCACTTTTGGACAGCCCTTTTTTTATTGCCTAGTTTTATTACTCTTCGTACATTGCTTTTATCTGCTTCTCATAGATTTCAGCAATCTTATAGCGCATGATTTCTTGCTTTGCTGAAAGCTCTACACCTACCTCAAAGGGTTTTTCCAGCAAGGTGAACTTGGAGATACGTTCAAAGGGCTTGAAGCCATTCTTGCTGCTTACAAGTGTCTGTACTTCAGACTCAAAAAGCTTGATTATTTCTTTTTTTGTGAGCAGATCTGAGTATTCTTTATAAGCGACATAGTTCTCACGGGCGTAAACGAGAAGCTCGTCCTTTGAAGGAATAATAAGAGCTGTAAGCATCTTTTCATCCTGTCCCACTACAATCGTCTGGCTGACAAAACGGGATTCAGAAATCTTCATCTCGATAGGAAGAGGCTCGACATTTTCGCCACCACGAAGGACTATGGTATCTTTCATGCGACCTCTAAGAATAATCTGACGGTCGATAGTGAAAAGAGCGATATCTCCTGTATTGAACCATCCATCCTTGTCTATGACTTTTGCCGTAAGCTCAGGTTTCTTGTAATAACCCTGCATGACTGTCGGACCTCTTACCAGCAGGACTCCTTTTTTTCCTTGAGGAACATCATTACCATCCTCATCAACGACACGGACCTCAAGTCCGCGGATGGCAGAACCTATCGTTCCGAAAGTAGGATTATCTACTGGGCGGACGGCAACGATAGGAGAGGTTTCTGTAAGTCCATATCCTTCAACTATTTTTACTCCTGCAGCCCAGAAGAATTCATCGATGGAAGGAGGAAGTGCTCCTCCACCTGAGACTCCGGCACGGAATTTAGTTCCCATTTTTGCTCTTACTTTGCTGAATACAAGCTTGCTGCCCAGCATTTTGAGAGGTGTGAGGAAAAGCCAGGGAATAAAGAAGCCAAGCCAGTAAAGGACAACATGTTGTTGCTTAATCTTCGCGTTTTTCTGGAACATGCTTCTTGAAAATCGGCATTGAAGTTTAGATACGTATGTGAAAAACCTGAAAAGATAGAAAACTATTCCTCCTGTTTTTCTCATAGCCCTGTTAATACCGTCATAAAGAGCTTCAAAAACCCTGGGAACAGCAGGCAGGTAAACTGGGTTTACAGCTATAAGATCTTTTAGGAGAATACTTCCTACAGGTTTTGAATAGGCAAGACTTGCAGCTTGACTTAATACGACATATTCACATGCCCTCTGGAAAACATGCCAAATAGGAAGGACACAGAGAATTGACTCTCCCGGATTCAGATAAATCCTTTCATCAACCTCGTCGAGCTGGGAAATGAAGTTTTTGTGGGTAAGCATAACACCCTTAGGCTCTCCTGTTGTTCCAGAAGTAAAAATAAGAGTGGCAAGGTCATTTTCATCACCTTTTTCCAGTTCTTCCTCAACCTTTTTCGGATTTGCCTCCCTGTATTTTTTCCCGGATTCTAGAACCTGTGAAAAAGAAGTCGCCTTTATGCCCTTTTCCTCTGTTGCTTTCAAAGAATTTTCATCAAATTCATCAAAACATATTATCTGGGATAAAAGAGGTAGATTCTCCTTGAGGGATAATAGTTTTCTTACCTGAGTGTTATTATCTGCAATGACTAATTTGCATTCTGCCGTTGAAAGGATGAACTTAAGATCATTTTCAGTAGCATCATTTCCTCTGGGAACATCAATTGCGCCTATACTGAGAAGGCCTATATCTGCCTGAAGCCATTCCTTGCGGTTGTCTGAGATAAGTCCGATATGCTCTTCTCTCTTGATTCCCATGGAAAGAAGACCTGCTCCAAAATCAAGTGCGGTTTGTAACAAATCCTGGTAAGATATAGATTTGAAGTTCCCATCCTTATCTTTTGCGAGCTGGGCGGTGTGCTCCGGGTAAGCGAGTGTTGTTTCCCTTACAAGTTTTGGTATTGTTTTTTCCAAGTTATTTCCCTCCGGAAATATAGTAGGCAATGACATCGCATAAAAGGCGAATCATTATTCCCATTTAAGATAAAAGAGCTTTGTGTTTGCTACTTACTATAAGTGACAAAAAGCCAAAAATTGTCACAATGCGTTTAAAAGTATACACTATTCGTAAATAACAAGCAAGACTGTATCTCTCATGTAATTGCTGGAATTATTCCTTGTCTTATTGCTGCTTTTTACCTTTATGGTTGCGGAGGTTATTCTTGAAGACTTCCTTCAAATGTTCAAGCTGAGCTTTATAGCGTTTACTGCTTATGGTTGGAAATGAACTGATAAGAGCATGTGTTTGTTTCTGGGTTTCGGAGAAGGACTCGAACCTTTCAATCATACGGGCTGAGAATTCGTCAGTTTTTAGCTTGGCCTCTTCCTTCATCTTCAGAATTATTTCATCGAAGGAAAGGGTTTTGTTGAACCAAGCTTCGTTTATAAAATGAGATTTTAGATTCTCATTGAATTCTTCAAGCTTTACAAGGTAAGTATTGAAGTTTATGAGTTTTCTTATGGTAAAGATAAAGTCTACGAAAAAGATAAAGGCAAGTCCTGCTGCCAGGTAAAGGAGGAAAGGTTCCTTCAGCCAGGTGACTAATCTCATCAGCAGGGGATGGACAAAATGAGATGCGAGCATCCCTAAAAGTCCGAACAAAGAGGAGTTCAGAAGGCATACCCGTCCTTTTATATTGAACTTATAATGTGAATAATCCCACCATTTTGTGTCGAATAGTTTTTCAAGGATCCAGCTTGTAATATACTCCAGGATGGAAGTTACAAGGGCGGAAAGCAAAAAAAGAGGTATCCATGTTGAGCTGAAGGGTTCCAGGGCTCCCATGACGAGAAGTCCCCCGAACCCATATACGGGACAAACAGGACCTTTTAGGAAGCCTCTGTTTATAAATCGTTTTTGTAAGAAGGAGCAATAAATCACTTCACTGCACCATCCTATGAAGCTGTAGCATATAAAAAGTATAAAAATTTGAGAAAACGCAAGAGCCCTCATGAATTAAAAGTAATTTTGAAAAATTGAATCGTCAATAAATTTATATGGATTAAAGATTCAATATATATAGAATAGATAGAAAAAAAAGCTTATATTTAATATTAAGTCGCAGAAGATGGGGATGATTCGACATTATCTGTTTCAAGGATATGTATTCCGGGAGTTATTCGGTATGGAAAAGGAAAATGAAGAAAGACTTACGGCTATTGAGATAAAGCTTGCATATTTGGACGACTTCGTGAATAAACTTCAAAAAATCGCTGTAGAGCAGGGGAATACAATAGATATTCTGAAAGCGGAGAACAGGGTTCTTAAGGCAAAGCTTTCAGAGCTTATTGAAGCGCAGGAAGGTGAAATTCCCAACCGGCGTCCACCGCATTATTAATTTTCAATTTAATTATACTGCTTAGATTGAGTTTTAAGCTCAGAGCAAACATGTAGAAATTCTTGATGTTTTGGGGAGAAACACGTGAATAGGAAGATTGTAAGACGTTATATAATAACGATAGCCGCTTTTATCGTCTGTTGTGCCCTTGTTATTGTTCTGATGAATTTAGGGGAGAAGGAATATGAGACTGTTATTCCTGTAATAAAAATTGAAAAACCGAAGAAAAGAACGATATCTGAATCCATAACCCTTTCTGGATATGTGGAAGCGGAGTCAATGATACCGGTTGTTCCCTTCGTAAACGGAACAGTTATCGAATACTATGCTAAAGAAGGGAAGTCTGTAAAAAAGGGTGAAACTTTGCTGATTATAGACGATTCTCTATATCAGCAACAAAAATTACAGGCAGAAGCCGCATATTACGGCTATCAGTCTTCCTTTGAGAGGGTTGAAAGGCTCTATAAGAACGGAGCTGCGACCCAGCAGGAATATGACACCTTGAAATCCCAGCGGGATGCCGCAAAAGCTCAGTTCGATCTGGCAAAACTTCAGTTAGGTTATACGAAAGTGACTGCTTCCATTAATGGAACGATTCTTCAAGCTCCTCTTTCCAAGGGAGCTATAGCAACGACTACGCAACCGGCTGCCGTCATTGCAGATCTTGATAAACTTGTTGTAAGGCTGTCTGTTCCAGAAAAATATTTCACACTTTTCGTAGAGAATAAGGATCTCCTGATTGCCAGTGTAACAAGACCTGGAAATGAAGGCCTTTCTGAGGATATGACGACAGAGGCAAGGGTTGATGTCATTGCCCCTTATGTGGACGCTCTTTCTAAATCCTTTACTATTATCCTTTATTTGGAAGGTGACTTCTCTTTATTCCGCCCAGGAATGTATATTAAGGCAAAAATCAGTTATAGGACTAAAGAAAATGTACCCTCCTTTCCTTTCTCAGTGCGTAAGATTGACGGATCCTGTTATATCTATGATGAGGCTTCTTCCAGTGTAAAATGGGTTGACTTCACACCGGAAATAAAAGATTCGGATTTTTTTGCGGTACCTGAAGAATATGCCAATACTTACTTTGTTGTTGATGGACAAGGAAGTGTTTTTGACGGACAGCTTGTAAGGGTCCTGGATTCTACAGGAGTTGCTGAATGAATTTTTCAGGGTTTGCCATAAAGCATCCTGCTGTTATCGCGATGATGCTTATAGTTCTTGTTGCTTTCGGAATATATTTCGTTACAGGAATGAACGTAGAATTCATAGGAGAGATGTCCCTTCCTTCTGTAATAGTTTTTGCTACATATCCGGGAGCAGGAGCTGAACAGGTAGAATCTGAGGTAACCGCGGTTTTGGAGAATGATTTTGTCACTCTGCCTGATTTCAGAAAGGTCACCAGCTCTTCAATGAATTCAGTAAGTATGATTACCCTGACCTTTGCGGACAGTGTGGATCCTTATGATCAGTTGCCTGAAATACGAAATAGGATAAGCCGCTTGATGGAGTCTTTGCCGGAAGGCCTTTCCGGAGAGCCTTGGGCTGTCGTCGGTGGAGCTTCCATGATGCCTATTTTTATTTTCTCGGTGGAAGGTGGCGATGATTCTGCCCGTGTAACAGAATACATAAGGGAGAAAATTGTTCCTAGGATAACGAGGCTCAGTGGTGTCTCAGAAGTGGATCTTTCTGGAGGAAAGGAGCTTCAGTTGCTGATAACATTACGCCTTGATGACTTGGTATCAAAAAAGGTATCTGTAACGAATGTATATCAGAGTCTTAACTATGGAAACGTCAATCTGCCTGTCGGAACGGCCGATTACGAAAGCCGCACTATAGGCCTGAGGTATGCGGGTGGATTTACTGATATTGAGGATATAAAGAACCTGCCTGTGGGAAGTGCCGGTACTCAGATAATAAGACTTTCGGACGTGGCGGATGTTGAGCTAAGATATCCGGAAGAACACACTTTAATGACTGACGGAGAGAAATCGGTAATAACGGTCAGTGTTTCAAAACGTCAGGATGGAAATACTCTCAAAATCATAAATCAGGTAAAGGATGTATTGAAAGAGGTGGAAGCAGAGACTAATTATGCTTTGACTTTCAATACTATCAGCGATGACAGTAATATGGTTAAAAGCTCCCTGTCGACTGTAATAAAATCAGGTATAGGTGGAATAATAATGGCTGTTCTGATCATATTCCTCTTCCTGGCGGATTTTAAGGCGACTCTGATCATTGCTCTTTCTATCCCTCTTTCAATTTTGTTTACTTTCCTTGGAATGCAGTTATTCGGACTTTCCATAAACCTCATGTGTTTGTCAGGTATTGTTGTTGCTCTTGGTATGGTTGTGGATGGTTCGATCGTTATGCTGGAACAAGTATATCGATATTATGGAAAACTAAGTACAAAAGACAGTGCTATAAAAAAAGGAGCCGGTGAGGTGACTTCGGCTATCCTTGCCAGCACCGCCACAACGGTGGTTGTATTCGCGCCTATTGCCATGCTTTCAGGAATTATAGGAATGATTCTGAAGGATATGGCTATTACCATTGTTTGTGCGCTTGTAGCGTCTTTTTTGGTTGCTGTTCTGGTCGTGCCCTTTTTTATGAAGGTTATTCTGAAAGAAAAGCCTTCTCAGGTATTGAAGCAGGAAAGAAAATTTGACATAAGACTTAAGAAATTAGAGGAAAAATATAAATCGATTCTTCGATGGTGTATTTCCAACCGGAAGTATTTGCTTTTAGTTTCTGTCTTTGTTCTTGTTCTTACCGTACTTGTGGCTGGTGCCTTGGGACTTACCTTTATTCCTTCCACAGACACAGGTGATTTTTATGTGAATCTTGATTTTTCTAAAGGTACGAAATTAAATCAGACAGAAAAGAAAATGCAGCTTGCCTACGAGATCATCAAGGAAAATGTTCCTGAGATAAAAAATGCTGTATATTATACGGGAAAAGGACAGACAGGTTTTTCTATATCATCGTCTGAGAACCAGGGCTATGTCCATATAATTCTTGTTCCAGTTTCAGAAAGAAAACGCAATGTTCACGAAATAATGATCCTTGTCCAGGATCTTCTTGCCGCTAGCATACCTGATGTGACAGTCAGTGTTGAGAATGGGGGTTTTGATAAGCTTGTAGGATATATTTCTGGAGGCGGTGGTTATGGAATCACTCTTGAGGGAGAGGATCTTAACCTGCTTTACGAAACAGCGACCCGGATTGAAAAATTTATAGAAAATGATTCAGATGTTCTCTCTACCAGCCTGGATACTATGTTTGATACCAGTACTATGGTTATAGATATGAATCAGGAAGCCCTAAGTTCCTTGGGTATAAACAGTTATGAAGCAGGAATTACGTCAACCATATTGTTCAGCGGTCTTGATTCTGGCGTATATGACAGCGGAAGTGATGATAAGGGCTATCCCATAAGGATTGAGTCTGATAAAACAGGGAAAGCCGTTACTTTTGATGACATTGCCAATGTACACCTTATAGCTCCCTCTGGTGAAAGCGTTTCTCTTTCAAACCTTGCGGATATTCATGTTGATGAAAGTGTCTCACAGATAAACCATACAAACCGTGCGAAAACCATAACTATATCAGCGACTTTACGCAGCGAGGATACTGCAGGACTTAACAGGCGTGTCAACGCATATCTGAAAAATAATCCACTTCCACAGGGTGTGAAGAGCTCTGAAGGTGGTCTTATGGAACTTCTTAGTGATGCTATTCCTCCCATGATCTCAGCACTCAGTATTGCCTTTTTCCTTGTGTATACTGTAATGGTTCTTCAGTTCGAAAGATTCCGGCAGCCGCTGCTTATTATGGTCTCAATCCCCTTCTGTATAATCGGAGTTATTTTGGGGCTCCTGATGTTCGGATCCTCTATGAACCTCGTCGCAATGCTGGGTATAATCGCATTGGGAGGTATTGTAGTAAACAATGGTATTATCTTGATTGACTATATGAATCAATTGAGGAAGGATAAGCCATGCACAACGGATGAGGAGCTGAAAGAAACCGTTATCGAAGGTGCTTCGTCCCGTATAAAACCTATAGCGATGACGACCTTGACGACAATGCTGGGAGTCGTTCCTATGGCAATAGCTCAGGGAGAAGGTGCTGAGATCTATGCACCTTTGGGGCAGGCTATAGCAGGCGGCTTGTTGACATCTACGATTATAACCTTGGTGATTATTCCTGTGTTGTATTATATGACTGAAAGAAGGCATCTGGATAAAGGAAAGCAAGGGCAGCCTGTCAGAAGAGCTTCAAACGAAGCTAAAAAAGAGAACAGGGGACAAGCTTATGGTCCTTTACCAGATTGTTTTTATAAATAGGAGTTGAGTATGATGAGATTGAAGATGGACTCAAATATCAATGCATCACATCCTTTTGATTTTGGTAGGTATGCTTTGAAAATGATTAAGCTTGTATCCGTGATGGCTGTGATTCTTTCTTTTGCAGCCTGTTCCGCCGTTTTTGAGGGTGGAGCCAGCGGAAAAGTCGTGGATGCGGAAAGCACTGAGACTCCAAAGGCTGGTATTCAGGATGTGGAGGTCTACATTTATACTTCTGAATATCAAAGAAACGAAGATTTCAGCCTTTATCCAGGAAACGGTAAGTTTTTACCCTCTGGCTCGCAATATATAGGACACACCACAACGGCTTCCGATGGGACCTTTTCTCTTAATAAACTGATGTGGGAGAGTGACAAGCCTGTTTTCGGAAAAACCGGCGACTCCATACCTGTTTTCCTTATTTTCTATCATGAGAATTATGGACTTCAGAAAAACGACAATAATGCGGTCATACTCTCTGACAGCGTGTCCTATGTGGTTTATCAGGAAATGACAGCCATAAGGTCCTCTACCGTATTGAGTATTTCAGTTTTAGACGTTTCTCAGGATCCTGACCCGGCTACGAGACTTCCTCCTGCTATTACACAGGCTGTGAATGTAAAGGTTTCAGTTCCACAGACAACAAGCGCAAGTCCCAATGCTGATCCTATAGTAAAAAAATCGACCGTAACAGGAAATGGCAACATCACTGTCTCCTACCCCCGGTATACTACAGGCTCAACGGAGAACACTCCTGCCGTTACGATAACATACGGACAGTCAGGGCAGAATATAAACTACAAACCCTGTAATTATGTGACGACCGAAGGATCAGAAGATTATAGCTTTATAAGCGATTTTACCACGACTCCCATAACAAGAACAGTTCAAGGGGCTTCTCTTCCTGTACAGATTTATATGAAACCAACCATCCATACTATTCCTACAATAAGCGGACAGTTATGCCTTACTGCTCCAGAGACAGGCAGTGCTCAAGCGACAAGGGGGGATGAAGGTACCAGTGCTGATGACAATGTAAGGGTCATGCTGGCAAGTATAAATACCTCAGGAATGCCAGATAGATTGCTGGATTATACAGCTGCAAGAGTAATGACTTCTGTATCGGGAGATGGGGCGAACAACTCCAGGATAATCCATGGACGCTTCTCTGGTTTGGGAGAGGGAATTACTTGGACGGACGATACATATACAGGAAGATATGCCACAAAAGAATTTGCCCTTGTCTTTGATATGGACAACTCAGAGACTATAAGTACAGGTGACCGCTATTATCTTTTGAAGGACGATACAGCAGACCCGCCTGCCAAAAAAAGAGCCATCCGTAGTAATGAGACAACAAGAAATATCGGCAAACTCACGCCTCTGTCTCTGCCTTCAATAGAATAGGGGCTGGCTTTGAAGAAGAACAGGCTTTTTCTTTTTATACTTTTTTGGCTTATCTATTTAGGTCCCGTCAAAGCATGGTGTGATAACGATACCTTGCTTTCTTATGTTTTCTCTCAGCTTGATATGAATAATGTTGAGTTAAGGCGTCTTCGTGAGGAATATGCTCAGAGCGTTTTGGATGTAAAGGACGCAAAAGCTGGATACGGACCTTCGATTGATCTTTTGGTTACCGGCACTTATATGCCTGATCCTTTGATTGGAAGGGTCACGGTGGATGTGGGGGACATCCTGTCAGCTGTCAATATACCTGGAAGCCAAGCTGTAAACCCAGCGAACCAGTATATAACCTTGTACAGTGGCATGGAACAGACTCAGTACCAGTTTCAGCTTACGGTGACACAACCGCTCTTCACCTGGGGAAAAATAAGCTCAGCTGTAAAGATCTATTATGCGGCATCAGAAGTGAAGCATCTGCAAATTCTTGATAAACAGTATCAGCTTGAGTCAGAAATACAGACAAGACTTGCTGCTCTTTATTATATAAGGCAGATACGTTCTTATCTTGATGAGGAGCAGGAATATGCGGAGAAGCTTATCTCTATAAGTGAGCAAGTCGCTCAAAACGGACTGCTTTTACAACAAAAGGTAATGGAAGCACGAATTCAGGCTATGGAAATTGATATAGCAAGGGCAGGGATAGATGATGAATATACAAAGATGCTTTCTGCCCTGGAAACCCTGACTGGATTGTCTGTTGAGGAGCTTGAGGCAATACGGTTTCTACCGGATAAAACATCTGCGGATGAAATGCTGACGAAGGATATGAAGATGCTTCAAGAAGAAGCGGTTTCCCAGGACAGGCTCACCTTGCAGATTTTACAAAAACTTATCGAGATAAGTGAGCTTACGGAGAATGTCTCAAAAGCTTCTGTATATTGGAAACCAGATATGGCTCTTCAATTGTCCTTGGATTATTCAGGCTCCCGCTTTCCTTTGGTGGAGACGGACTGGTACAGGAAAGACGATTCTAACCTTAATATCACTTTGGCTCTGAAAACTACTGTGTGGGACGGCGGAAAGAAAATAAACGATATCAAACGGAGCGAAAGCAAAAGTATGCTTTCTGCCATCCAATATGAAGAAGCAGAGCTTAAGCTTAAGCATACTGTTCAGGAGCAATATAACCAGATGCTGCTGTCCAAAACAAAAGCCGATTATCAGATGTTGAAAGTGGAGACAAAGAATTCCTTGATAGACCAGGCAGAAAAAGCTTATAGGACAGGATACGGAAGCGAAGCAGATCTTATAACCGCGCAGATAGAGAAATGTACAGCCCAGATAGAGATGATTCAAAATATACTTTCCTACATGACTGCGTATTATACCTTGCAATATCTGACAGAATAAAAGCTTTATTTGACTTTTATGGAATCCAGTACGCTGCCTATGCTGTCGTTTATGACGAGATTGGCACGACCGTCCACAGGCGTGGAAGATTTATTTATAAGCACGAGATATTTGCCCTGAAAGTAATTGATGAAGGAGGCTGCCGGATAAACCACAAGTGAGGTTCCCCCGATAATAAGGCAGTCTGCTTTTGCAATGGCGTTTATTGCCTCTCTTACCGTAGCATCGTTAAGACCTTCTTCATATAAGACGACATCAGGTTTTACAAGTCCTCTGCAGGTCGGACAATCGCATTTAGGAATGCATTCTTCCGGCCATTTTTTACGGGCTTCCGGGGAATCATACTTTTCAGGAGAAAGCTTTACAGCCTTGGCAGCTTTGTCTATATAGTTCTTAATATAATCGGCATCATAAAATTTATTGCATTTAGTGCAATAGTTACGCAGAATACTGCCATGAAGCTCATATACTGTCTTGCTGCCTGCTGCCTGATGGAGTCCGTCAATATTCTGTGTTATTACGGCTTTTAGTTTTCCAGCTTTTTCCAGTTCCGCAAGTTTTTTATGGGCTTTATTAGGTTCTATATTGTCAAGCAGAATCTTTGCGCGGTAGAACCTATAGAATTCAGCTGTTTTCCTCACAAAAAAAGTATGACTGATTATTGTCTCCGGAGGATAATCCCATTTCTGGTTATACAAACCATCTACGCTTCTGAAATCAGGAATTCCGCTTTCAGTTGACACTCCGGCTCCGCCAAAAAAAACGATATTATTGCTTTCATCAATAATACGCTGTAATTCTTTATACTTTTGCTCCGATATACTTTCCATAATAATAACTGTAAGACACTTTTTTTATAAAAACAAGTCATTAAATCGCTGATTTTTGCATATCATAAGAAAATACAATAAAGATTCTGGACAATTCGGAGGTAATTGTTCCTAGTATAAAGTATCTTTTTTATATTATAATAAATTCATGGCTTATTATTTTGATGATGCAGCCGCTGTCTGCAATTTGAACAACAGCGATATAAAAGATACATTGAATTGCATATCATCTACGTATATGTACAAGAATCCTGCGAAGGCATATATAGCAAGACCCTTCTTGAATACTGGGATAAGACGGGGAAAAGATTACAGATATTGCGCTGATTTGAATGCTCTATATCCAGATGCTGAAAACGGGGCTTATGTTTATATGAGAGGTGTCTATGCCTCTGCCTCAAATTCTTCCATCCAATTCACTGTAATCCCTTATGGACCAGTAAAAATATGGATGAACGGAAAGGAAGTCTTTGCGTCTGATATTTTTACAGAAAGATATGCGGATAAGGCTGTCACATTCTCTATCCCTGTGAAAAAAGGCAGGAATTCCATTTTGCTCCGTTGCACAAAAACAAAATCGGGTTTTGGTGCTGAATTCGGAACTTGGCTGGGTAAGCTTGATTATCGCTTTTACAGTGGGATGAAAGGCTGTTCTGAGTATGAGGGAATAGATTTAACCCTTCCGTCAAAAGAAAAAAACACGGCTCTTGAAACAGATTGCTCTGCCGGACAGTCTTTAGCAGATAAAAATAAGGATTTTTTCCTGGCTCCTGCCCAATGGACAGATGACGAAGTAAAAAAAGGCAATTTCGGAAGGATTTTCGGTACTCAGGCTGTTTTCGGCAGAGGAGTGGCAGCTGCTGTTTCTTATATAAGGCCTCTTGCTGGAGATTATAGGGTTGAGTGCAAATATGAAGGCAGCTTTTCCTTATTTGTTTCCGGGAAAAAAGTTCTTTCTGGCGAGGGAAGTGGAAAGCTCTCCTCTGACATAAAGCTGTCTGGGAAAAAGTATCTTGTGGAAATTGTCTCAGAATGCCCGGATCCGACACAAGGAAAATGGGCTTGTGATGTGGCCTTTATCGGTTTGAATGGTCAGAAGGTTGCTTTTGAGAGCGTTTTCTTTGATGAACGGACCCCCGAGTCTGCCGCTGCCTTCCCATGGGCTTACACAGGTTTATTCTCAGAAGCAAAATACATTCCATTCAATAGATCTTCCCTTGCCTGTATAGGTAATGAATGCAGATGGTATCAGCTTGATAAACCCCACTGTTGGGTCAGACTTTATAATGAGAACAATCTTTTTGGTCACTGGAATTATCCGCTGGGAGTGACCCTTTACGGTCTTGTGGAGTTAGGACGTAAGCTTTCTGTCGGTTCTGAAGAGGATGTAAAAAAAGGTGCCCGTATAAAGAACTATGTGAAAGCTCATGTCTCTCAGTCTGTGGCTTCCTTTGATTATGCCCGTTTTGACAAAGCCATGTTCGGAGGAGCGACAGGTGTCCATCATCTTTTGACCAGCATTGACAGTTTGGATGACTGTGGTTCTTTCGGTTCACTTATGCTGGAGACTTCAAAGGATCTTGATATCGGTGAGTATCATAAAATAGCGGATTATGTCGGAGAGTATATAGTCAACTGCCAGGACCGCCTGCCTGACGGAGCCTTTTTCAGAAAGGAGATGATGCATCATTTCCACAATGGAACGATGTGGGCTGATGACCTTTATATGAGCATTCCTTTTTTATGCCGTTATGCCAAGTACACAGGAAAGATGACAATCCTTGATGATGCAGTTTCTCAGTTCGAGGGTTTTAAGAAGCGGCTTTTTATGGAAGAAAACGGGCTTATGGCTCACGTATATGATTTCAACCGTGATATGAACACCGGTGTTCCCTGGGGACGTGGAAATGGATGGACGGTTTTTTCGTTGACTGAACTTCTTCAGGTTTTGCCTGAGAATCATCCGAAAAGAGAATTCCTGCTTTCTTTTTACAGGACTCTTTGCAAGGCATATCTATCATGCCAGGATGAAAAGGGTATGTGGCATCAGGTTCTGAACATGAAAGAATCATATCCTGAGACTTCCTGTACTGCTATGTTCATAAGCGCTTTCGCAAGAGGACTGCGTAATGGCTGGTTGACAGAGGATACTGAAAAATACAGGGAAGCCTGTGAGAAAGCATGGAAAGCCCTGACCCGTATATCCATAGATGTGAAAGGCAATGTTTACGGTGTCTGCCGTGGTTCTGAGTTCGCTTTTAATCCGCGGTATTATGCGGAACATCTTTTGCCCCGCCTTAACGATACCCATGGAATAGGTATCGTTATTCTGGCTGGTGTTGAGCTTCTACGCTTGCAGGCTTCTGACTGATTCTGCGATAAGAGACTGGACCCTTCCTGGAATTTCTTTCTGCTCCTCACGGGATAAACCTTTCGTGGGGATTGCAGGATGAAAAATCATCGTCAAATCCGTTGACTGGGAATGTCCTGTTTCTTCATACATCCTGTATGTATTGTTTATTGTAACCGGTATTATCGGGACTTCGGCCCTGAATGCCAGCTTGAAGCTGCCTGGATGGAATTCTTTCACTTCTGGTGATTTGCTTCTGTGTCCTTCTGGAAAGATTATCAGGGAGTATCCTTTTTTTATGTTTTCTACACCGTCAGCCATCGCCTTGATGGACTGCTTCGGGCTGTTTCTCTTGAGGAAAATACAGTGGAGTATTCTCATCCAATCTGAAAAAATCGGAACTTTGGCAAACTCGGCTTTTGAGATAAAACCGATTTGACGGCCAGCATACCCTAACATAAAAGGAACATCGAGAAAGCTTTGGTGGTTTGCTATGAAAACTACAGAAGTGTCAGAGGGAATATTTTCCTGACCTTTGACTGTGATAGTTGTCTCTTTGCCACCAACGGATTTTATAAGGTTCCTTCCCCAATTCTGAGCTATGGAAGCTGCTAGGTCGTTACACTCTTTGATTTTACCCTGCTTTTCGAATTTAAGGCATTTCCTTCTGTATTTTTCTAAGCTTATCAGAATGAAAAATTGTCTGAATAATGCACCATATATTGTCATAATGGTAGTATACTTCGGATGTTGAATGTTTACAACTGAATAAAAAAATGCATAATTGTTTCTATGACTATAAATGAGATAGACGAAGAGATTGAAAAAGCCAGGGCAAGGCAAAAAAGCTTTCAGACCAACAGGACCCTGTCTGGCCTTGTGGTGGTTTTTCTTTGCTATGAAATTTACAAGACTGTGTCTGAGGAATCAACAGCCTTGTGGTTCTTTATTGTTATGGGCCTTTTTATAGCAGTAGCCCTATTCCTTGTTATATTTGATACAAAACGGATAAATCAGGCGAAAGCCGAGCTGGAGACACTCGAAAAAGAGAAAGAGGCTTTTGTTGCAGAGCTTGATGATGCGTACGATAGTGATGACGGAGAAGGGGACGATGATAAAGAGTCCAGCGAGGAGGTCCCGCTGAACTCCGATAGCCCGGATGAATCAGAAGCTGAGGACGAGTAAGAGACCTAGCTTTTTTCCACCGATTCACAAGCGACTACGTTGACGCCTGTTCCCAAAATGTCGTGGATAAGTATGTCCCCGGTTTTTATGGGAGCCTTGCAAGCTGCGCGGCGAATTACTTCCATGCATTGAAATAAAAGCTTTTTAGGCACTTCTCCTGCAGTTTTTACCGGAACAACAGGCTGATTTCCTTCTAAGACAGAAACAGTCGTCGTCAGCGTCCTGGTCGGGTTCATGTATTCCTTCTTTGCATATTCAGCGCCGCGCGGGCAGGTGTTGTCTTTTACATTAGTGACCCGGCTTATCCCGTCTTCTGTTTCCAGCGTGATTTCCATATTGCAGCCCATCGGACAGATAATACAGGTCATGGGCTTTGTTTCTTTTATAATTTCCGACATTACTCCACATCCTCCTCTGGAATCTCAACGGCTACTGTCACATTGTCCCGTATTTTTGAAAGTTCACCCGGGGAAAGATTCACAACCTGCATCTCTCCAGGTCGGATGATTTTTTTCCGTACGGATTTAATACGCTGATCATTACTATAAATAACGATGGTGACACCTCGGTATACGTCCGTAGAACGGAACATAATAGAAACCGGAGTCTCGCTTTGTGTGGATTCGATATACTGAGGGACTGTGTAGCGTACACGGTTTCCTGGACGGAGGGTGATATGCTTTGGCTGCTCCGTTCTTTTTCCCTGGACATATTTGGCGGCATTCTCACCAGCCCTGAGACTTTCTGCAGTCACAAAATCCACAAGATCGTGTACATGGACGGTATTACCACAAGCGAATATTCCTTCAACGGAAGTCTGCATATGTTCGTTGACAACAGGGCCGGAAGTGCTTGAATCAATCTCAACTCCGCATTCCTTAGAAAGCTCATTTTCTGGGATAAGTCCCACAGAAAGAAGGAGAGTATCACATTCAATATACTCTTCTGTTCCTGGAACAGGCTTTCTGTTTTTATCCACCTGAGATACGGTAACACCTTCCACCCTTTCTTTCCCATGTATCTGGGTTATGGTATGGCTGAATTTCAGCGGGATGTTAAAGTTCTCCACGCATTGGACTATATTGCGTTTAAGACCTGCGGAGAAAGGCATGAGCTCGCATACCAGCTTAACCTCCGCACCTTCCAGTGTAAGGCGGCGGGCCATAATAAGACCGATGTCTCCAGAACCAAGGATGACGACCTTTTTTCCTGGAAGGTAGCCGTCAATGTTTACAAAGCGCTGGGCGGAACCTGCCGTGAAAATACCTGCGGGGCGGGAGCCTGGAATGACAAGGGCCCCTCTTGTCCTTTCCCTGCAGCCCATGGCAAGAATAACCGCCTTGGCTTGAATCACCATAAGACCGTCTTTAGTGTTTATAGCGGTGACTTTTTTGTCTGGGGATATTTCTAAAACCATCGTATCGGTTTTGTATTCTATGCCCAATTCTTCTACTTCAGCGGCGAAGCGGCCTGCATATTCAGGACCCGTAAGCTCCTCCCCGAAGTGATGAAGTCCGAAGCCGTTGTGTATGCACTGCAAGAGTATACCGCCGATACGTGTATCCCTTTCCAATATAAGAATGCTCTCCGTGCCATTTTTACGGGCTGCGATAGCTGCGGCAAGCCCTGCGGGACCGCCGCCTGCGATAACAATGTCGTATGAAAGATTTGTCTGAGCCATTTCCGTCTCCCGTTTTAACGTGTCTTTGAATTGAGGATGTAAGAGCATCCACCGTTTTTAGTAACGGATGTCATTGGTATACTCCGTTCCCTGCTTATTATTTCCGTTACACGGGGGGAACAGAATCCACCCTGGCAGCGTCCCATTCCTGCGCGAGTCCGTCTTTTCACTCCGTCCAGATCTTTTGCCCCTACAGTGGAGTTCACAGCTTGAACAATTTCTGCCTCTGTAATCATCTCGCAGCGGCATATAATACGTCCATAAAGAGGATTCTCTTCTATAAGCTGTTCTTTCCTTTCTTTTGAAGCGTTTTTGAAGGATTCTATGCCCTTCCTGACTGCAACAAAGTCTTTGTTTTTCTCCAGCTTTATACCAGCTTTCTCCACAAGCCCCGTTACATATACTGCTATGGCTGGTGCTGCGGTAAGTCCTGGAGAGCATATCCCTGCCACGTTTATGAAACGCTTTGCAGAGGCATCTTCCTCGATTATGAAGTCGTTCACAGGGCTGCCATCCTCATTCAGAGCTATGGCACGGATTCCTGCGAAGGAGTTTATTATATTCCGTCGTGGGATATCGTTAAGTGTTTTAGAGCTTTTTTCAAAAACCAGATCCTGTCCGGCCCTTGTTGTGGACGTATCATCTCTGGAATTCCCATCTCCTGCAGTAGGTCCTACAAGAATATTCCCATCCACAGTGGGAGTGACTAAGACACCCTTGCCCAGCTCGTCCGGCGGCTGGAATAAGGTGTGATGGGCGAGAGACTCACAGTTGCTGTCTAAAAGGAAATATTCACCTCTTCTTGGTTTTATCTTGAATTTTCTTGCGCCGGCCATCTCACTTATTTTATCAGCAAAAAGCCCGGCTGCATTTATAAGGCAACGGCTTTCTATGTCGGCGCTTCCGGTGTGGATAATCCAGTTCCCGGCACCAGGTTTTGCGCCGGTTTCACCAGCAGCTTTACCGTCAGCACCTTCTGATGCATCTGGTCGTGTAATTCCATGTACTTCGGATTCAGTGAAAAGCTTGGCACCATTTTGAACAGCATTCTCGGCGATAGCCCAGGTAGCTTGATAGGGGCTTACTATCCCGGCAGATTCTGCCAGCAAAGCCCCGCAGGCTTCTTCATTCACATTGGGTTCTAGCTCATGAAGTTCTTCCCCTGAAAGCAACTTCATACCGGGAACCCCGTTTTTTATACCTCTGTCATAAAGCTTTTTGAGGTGGGCCATGTCGGCTTCAGAAAAGGCGATGACAAGAGAACCTATATTCTTATAGTCAAAATGAAGCTCTTCTGACCATTGCTGGTACATGGCTGTTCCTTGGACATTCAGTTTTGCCATCAATGTTCCAGGCTCCGGATCATATCCTGCGTGGACTATTCCAGAATTCGCCTTGGATGTTCCGCAAGAAACATCATCCGCTTTTTCTACAAGACAGATTTTAAGCTTGTATCTAGAAAGCTCCCGTGCTATTGAGGCTCCTATTATTCCAGCCCCTATTATCGCGATGTCGTATACCATGTTTGCTCTCCTGTGAGAATAACTCTGCGGATTATTGAAAATTTGTGGATGCCTTACAGCTGTCAGACTGTAATCTGTATACAGAATAGTCTAAGCCAGAAAACGCGACAAGGCAAGGGGACTTTTAGCTTTAGAAGACTGCCTTGCCGCATTTGTGCATTTGAGGAAATGTTTGTGTTATTTGTCTTGGTTGATTTTTGCGATGAATATCGGTGTTTTTGCTTTTTTTACGACTTCCTGCTCGAAAAGCTCATCTAACATATTCCTGTAGTTCAGAATTCCATTGATGTAGTTCAGTGTATGACGGGGAGTTCCGTCTTTTTTTACTTTTACAGTACCTGCATTATACATTGCGAGGCCGGCAACTTCGTTTCCTGCCGTCTGAATACAGAAACTCAAGTGAGCAAGTCCATATCTGGCACTGACGTAAGGATCATAAAAATCTTTCTCCGCTATTTTCGGGAAGGAGCTGCTATTAAGTTGAAATAATCCTCGGTCAATGGAAGTGTTGGAATTCGTATTGATCGCATTTGGTTTATACCGGCTTTCTCCCCAAGCAAGTGAGAATGCAAGAGAAAGAGGTATGTCGTTTTTCGAGGCATAAGTCAGGATTGCATCTGTAATAGTGGAGCTTCCCGTAATCTGTGTGTAAAACTGTATGACAGAGTTCCTGTTGCTTATGTCCCGGTAAAATGCCAGTCCGGGATCGTTCGTACTAGTGCTTCCCGCGATTTTCTCCTCAAGTTTGGTAGAAATGCTTTCTGTCATAAAGGAGAAGGATACCGGCATTGCTTGCTGTTTTTGATAAATTTCTGAAATTATGGTTTTGGATTCAGTTGTTTCTTCGATGGAATCCATGTTTTTTGCAGTGGCAGGAGTAACTGTTGAAGATTTTGTGGAATATGAAAGACTGCTGATAAGCGAAAAAGAATAAAAGACTGAAATAAAACAGAGAATGCACATTCCTGCCAATATCTGCAGAAAAACCATCTTTTTGATCTGTTCTTCTGACATAGTGGGATTATTATGTCGGAGAAATCAAAAAAAATCAACAAAAAAAAGTGAAAATTTATGAAAATAAAAGAAAAACGCACGCTTTTTTTGAATTGCGTGCGTTTGAAAAAAACTCTCTGATGTATGAATTAAAGGGATATCAACCTATTTTCCTTACAGTAATAATACCTTCAATTCCTTTGATCTTACTGATGATAGAATCATCGATTTCATTCTCAACATCGATGATGTTGTATGCCACGTTCGCTCTGTTCTGGTTAACCATAGCGGCAATATTGATTTTTGCATCGGCAAGGATTGTGGTAATCTGTCCGACCATGTTGGGAACGTTCTTGTTTGCTATGCAAAGACGTGAGCCGTTTGCAGGTACAGGCTCGTCCATGCGGCACTTCGGGAAGTTGACGGAGTTCGTGATATTTCCGTTCTCAAGGAAGTCACGGAGCTGTGCAACAGCCATAAAGGCGCAGTTATCCTCTGCTTCTGGAGTAGAAGCTCCCAGGTGAGGCAGACAGATAACCTTCTCGTTCTTAAGAAGCTCTTCATCAGCGAAGTCTGTTACAAAAGCTTCGATTTTTCCGCTTTCGATAGCTGCAAGAACATCAGCATTCACGATAAGCCCGCCGCGGGCAAAGTTCAGGAGCCTTACTCCTTTTTTCATCATTGCGATGCGGTCTGCATTGATGTAGCCCTTGGTGTCGTTTGTCTGTGGAATATGGATTGTCACATAGTCAGCTTTTGAAAGGAGGCTCTCAAGGCTTTCCGCCTTGTGGACAGCACGGCTCAGTGACCAAGCAGCATCAACTGAGATATATGGGTCATAACCGATTACTTCCATTCCCAGACCGATCGCAGTGTTCGCTACCATTGCACCGATCGCTCCAAGACCGATGACACCCAGTGTCTTTCCTTTGATTTCTGGTCCTACGAACTGGCTTTTGCCTTTCTCTGCCATATCAGGAATGGCATCTCCGTTTCCAGCCAGGCCTTTTGCCCAGGCTGCAGCCTTATGGACAGGGCGGCTTGAGAAAAGCAAGGCTGCGATTACAAGCTCTTTTACAGCATTGGCATTTGCTCCTGGGGTGTTGAAAACAACGACACCACGGTCTGTAAGCTCAGGAATAGGAATATTGTTGGTTCCAGCCCCTGCACGGGCAACAGCCTTTACTGTCGCAGGAATATCCATTGTGTGCATATCTGCGGAACGGACAAGCACTGCATCCGGGTTAAGGATTTCTGAAGCTATTTCGTAATCATCCCGTGGGAACTTCGCTAATCCGTCCGGTGAAATCTTATTAAGTGTCTGTATCTTGTACATGTAAGTCTCCTTAGTTTGCGACGAGCCTTTTTGGGGACCCGCCGCAGTCTCGCTATTAGTTTGCTTTTGCGAATTCATCCATGAAGGCAATCAGAGCTTTTACTCCGTCAAGGCCCATGGCGTTATAAATAGAGGCGCGCATACCACCTACAAGTCTGTGACCTTTAAGGTTTACAAGCCCTGCGGCTGTCGCTGCCTTAACGAACTTGTCGTTAATCTCTTTTTCCTTGGCTACAGAAGCTTCGTCCTTTGCTCCGTTTGAGTATTTTGTAAGGAAGGGGATATTCATGAGAGAGCGGCTTCCTTTAGCAGCTGTCGCATGATAGAAGTCGGAGTTGTCGAGGTAGTTATAGAAAAGCTCGGCTTTCTCATTGTTTCTCTTTGCCATTCCTTCAGCTCCTCCGTTCCTCTTTATCCACTTGAGAACTTTACCCATCATGTAGATGGTGTAGCATGGCGGAGTGTTGAACATAGAACCGTTATCGGCGTGTGTCTTGTACTGGAGCATTGTGGGAGTGTTCTCTACGGCTGGTGTCTCCGGGATGAGATCCTCACGGATAATTACAAGAGTAACACCTGCAGGAGCAAGGTTTTTCTGGGCTCCGGCGAAGACAATGCCGAATTTGCTTATATCAAGAGGCTCGGAAAGGATGCAGCTTGAAGCGTCAGTCACGAGGGGAATCTCTGTTCCGTCCGGGCGTTTTGCTTCAGGGATATAAGCCCATTTTGTTCCCATGATCGTATTGTTCATGGTGTAGTAGAAATAGTCATAGTCACCGACGACAGGCTTTACTTCCGGGATATATGAGAAGTTTTTGTCTTCTGAAGTGGCGATTACATCAACAGAAAGATATTTTTTTGCCTCTGCTATTGCTTTCTTTGACCAAACACCTGTATTTACGTATGCAGCTTTCCCCGTCTTTTTAAGGTTCATAGGAACCATCGCGAACTGAAGACTTGCTCCACCCTGAAGGAAAAGAACCTTGTAGTTTGCAGGTACATTGAGCAGCTCACGGACTAAAGCTTCAGTCTCCTGGATGATTGGCTCATAGGCCTTTGAACGGTGGCTCATCTCCATTACGGACTGCCCTGTTCCGTTGCAATCCAGCATTTCTTCTGCAGCTTCTTTAAGAACCTCTTCTGGCAGGGCAGATGGTCCTGCGGAAAAATTGTAGACACGACTCATTTTGTTTGAACTCCTTATGTGCCTTCCTGGCTGCGATACATACAAGGGTACTGATTTTCATCAGTGTGAATCGCATTTTTGCGGAGGCAAAATCTTCAATTATCTTGTGCTTAGCTTCTGTAATGCATCTATTACAGAAAGATTTTCGACGGCCGTGGTCTCCGGCACACGGAGAATTGCGGTCGTATAATTTACTATTCCGCGAAGTCCGCAGGCAGCAAGCCTTAATGCCATTTCTTGAGCGGAAGCTTCCGGAACAGTAAGTATCGCATATTCAATGCCCAGGTTTTTTATGACCGACTCCATCCTTGTCGTGGTGTACAGAGGGAAAGGAGCTATAAGCGTTTCCGTACGGTTCACGCTTGTATCAAAGCCTGCGACAATTTTGAAAGTACTGTTGGCAAAACCGCCGTAAGCAGCCAGTGCTGCCCCCAGTTTTCCAAGCCCGACGATACAGCAGAGCTTTTCCTCTATACCCAAGTCAAGCTTTCTGCGTATCTCGTCTTTCAAAACGGTAGTCTTGTAACCGGCAGGACTGGAGCAATGTATTCCCAGTGAGGATACATCACGGCGGACTGTAAAGCTTGTCCATCCCGTGCGCTGCTGGATTTCGGCGGATGAAACTGTTGTCTTGCCTGCTTTTTCAAGCTGGTCAAGAAGCCTGACAAGACGAATCAGACGTTCTCTTGTAGGTTTAGATATTTGAAGTTCCACTCCCATTTTTGCTAAGTCCTGCGGTAAGCATAAGTTGTGAATTTTTTCACAACTTATGGACATATCCTAGCATGTAGAAAAAATAGTGTCAATTGAAGTTTTGTATTTTGTTGTGAAAATTTTCACAGCGTGATTGTGTGAAGAAAGTGATTTGTTGCGCCAACTTACCGAGTTCCGCTTGCGCAGAACTCGACAGTTTTGGCGTGCGTCCATGCACGCAGATTGTTTATTTAATTTCAACAACCCAGGCGTTCGGGCACATCCATGATGCCCGAACTTACCGAGTTCCGCTTGCGCAGAACTCGACAGTTTTGGCGTGCGTCCATGCACGCAGATTGTTTATTTAATTTCAACAACCCAGTTTTCGGGAGCCTTGAGGCGGCCCATCTGGATTCCTGTAAGTGTGTCGTAAAGCTTTGTAAGGACTGGACCCATCTCGTCCTTTCCTCCATTGTATACGATCTCTTTACCGTGGTCGTTGATTTTTCCGACGGGTGAGATGACTGCAGCTGTACCGCAAAGTCCGCACTCAACGAAGTCAGCCAGCTCGTTCTTGTTGACCTTTCTTTCCTCCACCTCGATATTGCAGTAATCCTTAGCTACTGTAAGGAGAGAACGGCGGGTGATAGAAGGCAGGATAGAATCGGATTTAGGGGTTACCAGCTTTCCGTCCTTTGTGATGAAAATGATGTTCGCACCACCTGTTTCTTCTATATATGTGTGTGTCGCAGGATCTGTATAGATGTTCTCTGCGAAGCCGCATTTATGGGCATCAACAATATTGTAAAGGCTCATGGCATAGTTAAGGCCTGCTTTGATGTCTCCTGTTCCATGGGGTGCGGCGCGGTCAAGGTCAGAAAGGCGTACAGTGATTGGTTTTACTCCTCCCTTGAAATAAGGTCCTACCGGGGTTACCAGAATGCGGAACTGATATTCGTCAGCGGGTTTTACTCCGATTACGGGGCTTGAGCCGAACATATACGGGCGGATATAAAGGGTTGCACCTGTTCCGTAAGGAGGAACATAATCTATGTTTGCCTTTACCACGTCAAGAACGGCCTCTACGAATCTTTCCTTTGGAAATACTGGCATTTCAAGGCGGCGGCAGGAATTCTCCATGCGCTCTCCGTTCAAGTCCGGGCGGAAGGTAACGATTCTTCCATCCTGTGTTGTGTAAGCCTTAAGACCTTCGAAACAGGTCTGGGCATACTGAAGGACACCGGCACACTCAGAGATGACGACCTTGTCATCGTCGGTGAGGACCCCGTCATCCCATGCGCCGTCTTTGAAATTAGCTACGAAACGTTTTTCAGTTTTCATGTAACCGAAAGAAAGGTTTGCCCAGTCGAGATTTATTTTACTCATGATAATCCTCCTGATAAAAGCTTTGTATTGATACTCCCGCGCTGATTGTTCGGCGCATCCGGGTATGCAATTTCTTACTTAATTAATACTTAATAATCTTAAACCATATTAAAAATACTTGCAAGTAGAGAGGAATTGAGTTGCAGGAACCTTATCAATGGCCGTCGAAAATAAACGTTTCCTTAAATTCAAAAAAAAGTTGCTTCTGGATAATCATTACCTAAGATATTTAAAAAAAACATGTTACTATACTTGTATATTGATTTAGGACAAAAGTCCTTATTTTCGGAGGTTTTATGAAGAAAATCAGTTTACTTATCGTTTTTGTGGCAGCTTTGCTTGTGTTCACCTCATGTTTGAGTGATGACGGTGGAGTTCTCTCCGCGAAGAAGACTATAACAATGCCTGCAGAAATAGGTAACATCCCGGAAGGTTCTACACTTGCCATTAACGTAGATCCGAATTTTGAGCTTCTTTGGGAAATGGAACCAGAGGAAATAGTAAATTCCCCATTCACGAATGAATACGTTGAGGAAGCTTATGACGAATACTTCTCCATCAATGGTGGAGCAACTATTGGTACTATTTATTATTCTCCATTCCGTAGAGGAGGTGTGACACCGGAATTCCTTAAAGAGCAGGCCGAGGCTGTTTTTGAGTATTATCTGACGACAGAGAAGGGTGTATACTTCTTACCTGATCCTGAGAACCCAAAGAGTCTTTATTCAACAGCACCTGCAGATTTTGACTACAATACATGGCCTTATGAGCCTGTGCTTATCGCCGGTGGTGAGACTATTGCACCGAAATTTGTAATGGCAGAAGATCCTGCTGCAGCGGATTATACTCTTGATGTTCACTTCAAGCTTGAGGCTAAGATTTATCAGGTTATAGATTTTTCACCTGAAGAAAGCTATCTTAAGGATTACTGGGATGAAGACAACAGATACCTGAAACAGAATGGTGATGTTTTCATGCGTTATGATGTTCTGTCCAATTATACTCTTACCAACAATGCGACCGGTGAGAAGGTCTGTGATATCATGACACCTCAGGGAGATGGCCATATCAATTCAGATTCACACTATAGTATGTTTGGTAGTGAATTCCTTACGAATACAGAAGATGCCGCTGCCTTCCTTAATTCCTATGATTTCGCAGACAAGGCTCTTGATTTTGTGATCGCATCTGTAGAGGGTGTTATTCCCCGCCTGAGAGTCCTTTGGTACTGCAATTCTGATGACATGACGATCGTATATCCGGAAGTAGCCGCAGAATAATTGATGTAATGCCCTTTCCGGTATGACAGAAGACCGCGTTTCCTTAGTGAGATGCGGTCTTTTTTTTTACAATTTTATTTTCCAACCCTTGCATTTTATGCTGTTTTTTTTATCATAAAGCGAAGTAACACTTTTTTTATATCAGGGTGTTTGAATTTATGAAAACAGGAAACATTGCGCAATGAAAAAAAAGAAAGATGCGGTGACTTTAGATGATTTTACCGCACTATATGAGAAATATGGACCGATGGTGCTCAGACGCTGCCGGTTTCTGCTTAAAGATGAGGAAAAGGCTCTTGATGCAATGCAGGATGTGTTCGTCCGTATCCTTGAGAAGCGGACGACATTATCTTCTGTTTGTTCCAGTCTTTTTTATACGGTTGCCACCCGTGTCTGCCTTAATAAAATCAGGGCTGATAAAATAAGGTCAGGCCCGTCATTGGAAAACCTCGTAATTGATATTGCTGATAATATTACGGCTAATCATGAGGAGGTAGCGGATACATCTGCTCTGCTTGATGTTATTTTTTCGGAGACGAAAGAGGATACAAGAGAGATGGCAGTCCTTCACTACGTGGATGGATACACACTTGAGGAGACTGCTGAAAAAATGAATATGTCAGTATCCGGAGTCAGGAAAAGATTATCTGTACTAAGAACAAAGGCCCTTGCCTGTGTGACTATGGTAATGGTTCTTTTTTCTGGATTTACGAATATTGGCAGGAGATAGTGCTATGGGGAAAAAAACGAGAATCCTTGAACAAATCAAAGCTGGGGAGTTATCCTCCTCCAAATATGCGGAATTTTCAGAAGGTTCAGCTGGTAATCTTTTTCAGGAGCTTTCTGCGCTTGAGAAATCCGACAGGGAAATCCTTGCGGCCTATCCGGCTTCAGAAATGCAGGCCGCGGTAGCTGCAAAGCTTGCGGCGTCAAGCTTCAAGGACAGGACGGGCGGCTGGAACCTTATAAGGATAGTCGCCTGTGCGGCTGTTCTTTGTCTTGCTCTTATGGTGCCCTTCTTTGTGTTGAGGAATACCGGTACCGTCACAAAGGAGGCGCTGGGAGTATCCTTGGAGGCGGCGACGGACGAAAGCCGGGCCAAGGGCGCTGGTTCCCGGATGTATCTGTACAAGAAAGTGGGAGACAAGGCTGTGAAGCTTTCCGACAGCGACAGCGTGTCGGAGGGAGATATAATTCAGATAAGCTATGTATCATCCGGTGCCAAATATGGAGCTATAGTTTCCGTGGATGGTAATGGAGTGGTGACCCAGCATTATCCTGAATATGGATATACTTCGGCTCTGCTTGAGACGAACGGAGAAATCCCCCTGGAGTATTCATACCAGCTTGATGATGCACCTTCTTTTGAGCGTTTCCTGCTTATAACAGGTGATAAACCTTTTTCAGTTAGTGGTATAGTTGATGCTGTTGATTCTTTTACTAATAAAAATTTGTCCATTAAAGCTGATTTTTCAAAATATCTTCCGAAAAATACGAAGTTGACGGAACTGCTGCTTTTAAAAAAATAAGGGATTGTAGGAGATGAGCATGAAAACGATAAAAAATATTTCGACTTTGTTGCTGATTCTTATATTTTGTGCAGAAAGTATTTTTGCTGCCGATTCTTCTTCAAATGGGACTTCCATTGAGCGATATGCCTTATATGTCGCGTCGAACAAGGGTGGTGAAGACAGGGAGACCCTTAAATACGCGGGAACCGATGCGGAAGGTCTTGCAAAAACAATGATAGAAATCGGGGGTATAAGAAAGCAGAACAGTTTTATACTTGTAGATTCTACCCGGGATGAAATTGAAGGAGCTTTCGACAACATTACCTCGATAATAGAACGCAACAGGTACAAGGCGAAGAGAGTGGAATTCATCTTCTATTATTCGGGACATTCCGATGAGGAAGCTTTGCTTTTAGGAAATGAGAAGTATGGATATTCTGACTTGAAATCAGATATATCTAAGGTACCCAGCGATATTCACGTGGTAATGCTTGATTCCTGCTTCTCCGGTAATTTTATCAGGGCAAAGGGCGGTTCCCGTCAGAAATCCTTCCTTATGGACGATGCCTCCGTTGTACAGGGACATGCCTACCTTTCCTCCAGTTCCGAAAGTGAAAGCTCTCAGGAATCGGACCTTATAGGTGCCTCCTATTTTACGCATTCGCTTATAACAGGACTGCGTGGAGCAGCTGACACATCAGGTGACAACAGGGTTTCTCTCAATGAGCTCTATTATTACGCCTTCAATGATACTCTTGCAAGGACAGAGACCTCAGTCATAGGTCCTCAGCATCCTTCCTTCAATATAACCCTTGTAGGTTCCGGTGACTTGGTGCTTACGGATCTTTCTGATGCTGAGTCTATGATTATCCTTCCTGCTGAGGCAGAGGGAAGGTATATCGTGAGGACTTTGGACGGAAAGCTTGCCTCCGAGGTGAACAAAATCCGGGGCAGTCAGCTTTCAGTAGCTTTGCCGGCAGGTTATTACTCTGTGACTGTCGTTACTCCAGTCAGCACGGGGCAGACTAACATCCGCCTTACCGCAGGAAACTCTTTCAGGCTTGCCTCTGATGGAATAACACAGATTCCTCTTACAGAAGGCGTTGCCCGTGGAGGGGCTGTGTTGTCTGAAACAGCTGTGGATGCCTCCAGCCTTATGACTGATGCTGCGGCAGTTTCCGGATTAGCGGCAGGCGAGTTAAGCGTTTCCGGAGCTTCAAGGATATTCGGATATGAGGATTCCTCCTTGGATTCAGAAGAAGAAATTGTTCTTCAAAGAGCAAGGCGAAATGCTGCAAGGTCTTATGGTGTGAATCTCGGTGATGATTACTATGATGACGATTACGATGACCTGACCTCAGCAACGTCGGCAAAGGTGGAATATGATCCTATCTCTGTCGCCGTGTTGCCGGGAATTTTCATCCCTGATGAATACGATAACGTCAATTTCGGAATTGGATCTATTTTTATCAGCAATGAGAATGTTCAGGGATTCCAGATTTCCGGCTTGATAGGAACTGTGAAAAAACAATTGGCTGGTGTTCAGATTTCAGGACTTATGAGTAAACTGAACGGGACAGGAAACGGTATTATGATAAGTGGAGCCCTTAATACGGTGAAAAGTGATTTCCGCGGTATTCAATACGCAGGCTTTGGAAATTTCAGCAGTGGCGATATCCGTGGAACACAAATCGCAGGTTTTATGAACAGAGCCTCCGGTAAACTAAATGGTATGCAGATAGCAGGCTTCCTGAACATCGCTGGTAATGTCCAGGGCTCACAGATAGGTTTTATAAATATAGCAGATTCCTGTTCCGGAGCCTCAATCGGTGTCTTCAATTTTATAAAGAATGGAATAAACTCAAGCTCCGTATTCTGGGAGAATAATGGGATGGGTATTCAGTACCAGGGCGGAACAAAGGCCTTCTTTACGACTTTCCTGGCCAGCTCCATAATTCCAAGCGAGGACGACAAATCCTTTGTTTTAGGATATGGAATGGGAACCCAGGTGGGCGGAGGCTTTATCAATTTTGATATAGAACTTTTGGGTAAGTATATTTTTGATCCGGATTATGTGCTGCCCAAGCTGGAAAATATAGGACTTTCTGATAACCCTTCCGCTGGGGAAGCCCAAGCTACAGTCATTGAATTAGTGGACGGTTTCCAAAAAAGATTCTATCCGTCCGCAAGGATAACAGCCAACATGAGGTTCGGCAGTCATTTCGGGATATATGCATCCTTCAATGCCGACTTAAGGGTATTGGGATGGAACGACAAGGTGTTCGACTACTGGGATGATGAATTCAGTCATTATGATTTTCCTGTTAATGGTGCCGATTGTACTGTCAGAACATACTGGACCTTCGGTATAAAATTCTAATAAAAATAAGAGGGGGAAGTCTCCCCCTGCCTCCAGCCTCCTCGACCGCATTCCATGCGGCCTGCGGGGGCTTCCGTCACCCCCTCTCCTAAGGGGGAGGCCCCCTTAAAATCCCCCATGAAATCCTAATTAGCGGACTGCAATATTTTGATATCCACGAATAACATCAATTGTGTATCTCCTTGTAAAACTGATATAATCCAGGCAGCCGGGAGGCATTTTTTTATGAGCCATCTTTTTTCTAAAAAAGATATATGGTCGTTAGTATGGCCTCTTATGATAGAGCAGCTTCTGGCCATAACCTTGGGGATCGCTGACATCATCATGGTGGCCACACTGGGAGAGTCCGCTGTCTCAGGAGTTTCTCTTGTCGATTCTATTTTTGTATTCATAAACCAGCTTTTTGCGGCACTTGCTACCGGTGGTTCTGTGGTTTGTTCCCAGTACATCGGTAAGGGCAGCCCTGAGCTTGCCTCCAAAACAGCCAAGCAGTTGATAGGAACTGTCTTTGTAAGTGCTGTCCTTGTGGCAGTCATAGGTTTTTTCAGCAATAAGGGGCTTCTTTCTTTTCTTTTCGGGGATATAGAAGCTTCTGTCATGGACAATGCCAGCACCTATTTCTCCTGGATGCTTCTGGGGCTTCCTTCTGTAGCTCTTTACAATGCCTGTGCCGCTCTCTTCCGTGCTCAAAGGAATTCCCGTATATCAATGTTCACAGGCTTCATAATCAACGTCCTCAACATCGGTGGAAACGCTGTAATGCTCTACGGGCTCCACTTTGGTGTGGAAGGTGTGGCGATTCCGACCTTCATTGCGAGAACGACTGCCGCGATAATCCTTCTGCTGCTCTTATATCAGCCCCGCCAATTCAAAAAGCTTCATATTGATCAGGTATTCTCGATAAAAGGAATTATCCGGACAAAACCGGATTTTTATCTTATCAAAAAAATACTGCAGATAGGCGTTCCCAACGGGCTTGAGAACAGTATGTTCCAGCTGGGAAAAATCCTTGTGGTGACCTTGGTGGCAACCTTTGGAACCGGGGCTATAGCCGCGAATGCTGCGTCAAACACGATTTCCGCTTTTGAGGTGTTGCCAGCGTCTTCTATAGGACTTGCGATGCTGACCGTTATAGGCCAATGCATGGGGGCTAAGCGTCCTGACGAGGCAGTTTACTACACAAAGCGTATGATGGCAGCCGCCTATCTCAGTATGGCGGCTCTGAATGTGCCTCTTTTGCTTTCTGCCCGGTGGCTGATCGGTATTTACGGCATGTCTCCCGAAACTACGGAGCTGGGCTGGCGGATGCTTATGTGCCACGGCTTGTGCGGCATTGTTTTCTGGCCGGCTTCCTTTACTTTGCCCAATGCGCTCCGGGCCGCCAATGACGCGCGCTACACGATGGTTGTCTCTCTTATCTCCATGTGGACGGTGCGTGTTGGTTTAAGCTATGTTTATGCCAATACCTTCGGTATGGGAGCCTTCGGAGTCTGGGTCGCCATGGCTACGGACTGGGTTTTCCGCGGAGCCTTTTTTATAATCCGCTTCAAAAGCGGCAAGTGGAAGAACCGCCAGCTTGTGTAGAAGTCGGGATTTTCACAATTCTGCGCGGGAATCAGGCTTTGTGCGCTGATATAAGTTTTGTCGTTTTTTGCGCTGCTATTCGTTTTTGTGGACTTTTGCAAGGCTGTGAGCTTTTGCGGTGTTAGGTGCCGGTATAAGTTTTGTCGCTTTTTGCGCTGCTGTGTGGCTTTTCGTGGCGTTTGGTGCCGGTATGAGTTTTGTCACTTTTTGCGCTGCTGTGTGGCTTTTCGTGGCGTTTGGTGCCGGTATGAGTTTTGTCACTTTTTGCGGTTTTTCGGCGGCTTTGTGCAGCCTTTCACAGTGCTGTGTGGCCCTTCGCGGCATTTTCCAGTTTTTTTGCGGACTTTTGAAGTTCTGTGCGGTTTTTTGTTTTTCACGATTTTCCGCACGATAAAATAGGAGATTTACTTGGGATGTTGAGTTACAGACACGCTTTTCATGCGGGAAACCATGCGGATATTTTGAAGCATTCCATGCTTATGCTTATTCTTCAGAGCCTTCAGAAGAAGGATAAGCCTTACTCACTTATAGATACCCATGCCGGCGCTGGTCTTTACACGCTGGATGATGAGCGTGCCCTGAAGACAGGCGAGGCGGAGGAGGGCATTATCCGGCTTATTCGCCTTGCGGATAAAGAGCCTAAGGAGGTTCCTGAAGAGCTTTTGCCCTATCTGGATTTGTGCAGGACTTATGCGAAGGAAGGAAGGTATCCTGGTTCACCGGAGATTATGAGGCGCTTTTTACGTCCTCTGGCTCTTGCAGACCGTGGAAAAACAGCAGGAGGAGGTGCCTGTTTTGCTGATTCCGCCAAGTCTGGAGCTGGAAAAACTCAGCCGGGTGGCGGACTGAGGACCGGAGCTGGCGAAGTTCGTTCTAAAGCAGCGAAGGTTGGGGCGACGGCCACACTCCAGGACAAGCTTATTCTTCTGGAGCTTCACAATACAGAAATCGATGTTCTTCGAATAAACATGAAACGGAATGCGGACAGCTCCCGGATTAATATACATCATCGTGACGCATACGAGGCTATGTCCTCTCTTGTGCCACCGGAGCCAAAAAGAGGACTCCTGCTGATGGATCCCAGCTATGAAGTGGACAGTGATTATACCAATGTAATAGACTCCTTGCGGGAGGCTCACCGCCGATGGACATCTGGAATCATATGCCTTTGGTACCCGCTTTTGAAGCGACGTCGGGCAGAGACGGCACAGTTAAAGACTGCGCTAAGGGATATGGCGGCAGGAACTCCTTGCAGCTTTATGACCGCAGAGCTTTTGGTGGATGATGAGGAGAATGAGACAGGTCTTTACGGTTCAGGAATGGCTGTCATCAATCCACCCTGGCACTTGGACGACTCTATGAGAAAAACACTCCCATATCTGGCTTCTGTGCTGGGTGTAAAAAAGGATGCCTCCAGCCATGGCGGGCAGACAGAATTTGTCGGTGAGACTGAGTTGTCTGTGCCTGCGGGTTCTAAAGCTATGCAAGACGCGAGTTCTGAGCCAACCAGTTCGCAAGGTTTGCAGGGCGCGAGTTATACACCGGACGTGGTTGCAACGCCGGGCGCACTGGAGAAATCGCACAACAGAGGCAGCACTTTCGGCACTTGGAACCTGGACATGTACGCAGTATAAGGATTATTTGCTTTATTGGGTGTGGTCGAGTACAAAAAAGGTATTTCGCATGGTTCCCGACTAAATTGGCGTTTTTGAGGATTTAGTCGGGAAAACCACGTCAGTAGCTGTTTTTTGCGACTTGAAATTCCCGACTAAATTGTTTTTTTTAAGGGTTTAGTCGGGAATCATTCAGGGAAACTGTCTTTCGAGGATCTGAATTTCCCGACTAATCTCCCGATTTCCAGCTTTTAGTCGGGACCCGTAGCTGCATTACATGAGAACTTCCCGACTAAATTGGCATTTTTGGGATTTCAGTCGGAAATATGCCACCCATGCACTTTTTTCTGTACTTCTTTCCAACAAGCGCAAATAGCAAACTGAGCACTTTTATAACTTTTCCCACACTTTTTTTCCAAAAACATCAATTTTTTTGTCTCTTCCGTCAAATAAATCTTATGCAGGGGTTCGTGAGTCGTCGCACTTGGGCGCAGCACCGACAGTAGCAGCCACATCCGGCGATACCCGCGCGGACACTGACGTGACATAGCTCCGACAGACTCTAATACTGGCAAGGTCCGCATGGTCGCCATCGTAACACAGCTCTGACGGAACTGCTCAGCTAGCAATACAGCTTCGCTCCAAGCTGCCGAGACGGACTAAATGCGACAAAAGCTGTCCTCCGGCGATACCCGCGCTACCCCCGACAGGCGTAGCGCAGCCCTGACGGAGCCGCCCCAAGACTGCTGTTCTCTGACACGGGCCGCTTGGTCGCTGTCCGGATTTGCACCAAGCCCGCTCTGACGGAGCCGCCCCAAGACGACCGCCGCCCGTACCCCGCGACAAACAAACCTGTACGAGAGGTAGACAATGGAAAAGAAAAGACTCACCCCTGAGGAGAAATGGGAGCAGGCAACCCTTGCCAATGACTTCCTCTTCTACATGGTCATGCGTAACCACCCCGACGCATGCCAGCAGCTGCTGGAAATGCTGCTTAAAATCAAAATCGATCACATGGAGATGCACAACGAGGCCGTCATCAATCTGGAGAACGGTGCGAAGGGAATCAGGCTGGACGTCTACGTCAAGGACACCGGACGCCTCTTCGACATAGAGCTCCAGGTCACAGACACAGGCGAGCTGCCGGAGAGAGCCCGCTACTACGCC
>JAILBN010000043.1 GCA_024680915.1 Treponemataceae bacterium
TGGCCAGAAGCTCATTGATTTCTGTAAGCCGGGCTTGAAGTACCGGCTCGACAAATATGGGAGAAAGCTGTTCCTTTTCGATGTTTTTTGTAAACTGCATACAATAATATAAGAAGTTTTTTGCAAAAAAGGGTAGGAAAACTCGCCTGTTTTTAGTCTTTTTCCGATCCGATACGGCTAAAAACGCTGAACTGAGACATTTTAGCCGTACCTGGGGGCGTTTCTCGGCCGGAAGACCTCACTGTTTTTGGACATTTTCACGTTTTCGTACGGCTAAAAAAGCTGACCAGAGACATTTTAGCCGTACCGAGAGCTGTTTGTGCTCAGGAAAGCTCGCCTATTTCGTGCCTTTTCACGTTTTCGTACGGCTAAAAAAGCTGAGCTGAGACATTTTAGCCGTACCTGGGGCGTTTCTCGGCCGGAAAACCTCACTGTTTTTGGACATTTTCACGTTTTCGTACGGCTAAAAACGCTGAACTGAGACATTTTAGCCGTACCATCTCTCTATGATGAGCTTAAGTGCTACCGACGGAATGAGTACTAGAGTTGTCAAAACAAATGTTCTGGATTATTATGAAAGCGACGATTTGTTAAGAGAAAGGATAGGGACTCCGATTATATAGTTATGGATTTCAATAGTATTTTTAATATGGTGCTTAACGTTATAAAAAACAAATATGTCATAATCACCTTTGTCGGTGTTGCAGTATACGTAAGCTTTATAAACTATATAATTCATTACAGAAAGCGCAATGTCCTGAAAAGAGCAAAGCTCAAGAAGAGGCTTGCCCCGGCAAGTACACCGGCTCCTGCTGCGGAAGCTCCGGCAGAAACGGCGGAAGCCTCTGGATAGGAGTTTGTTTCGGTTGGCATTTTTATGCGATTTAGACATGCGCGGACATTTGTAAGCGCATGTTTTTTTTCCCCTGACATACTTCAGCGTGCTCCACAAGCCTTTATTCCCCTGACATGCTTCCTCGTCACCGTGTCCGCAAGACTGCTGGGCGCGGCGTAATAGGAATCTGTTTCGCTGTGCTCGCCCGCCGCGAGTCTGTCTCCTGCCGGCTTTCCTTCTCTCAGGGCTGCATCCTTCCTCGCGAGGCAGTCAGCGGCCCCGATATAGCTCGCGCATATCAGGGAGCCAGAGGGGCTTCCTCGTCACCGTGTCCGCAAGACTGCTGGGCGCGGCGAAATAGGAATCTGTCTCGCTGTGCTCGCCCGCCGCGAGTCTGTCTCCTGCCGGCTTCCCTTCTCTCAGGGCTGCATCCTTCCTCGCGAGGCAGTCAGCGGCCCCGATATAGCCCGCGTATATCAGGGAGCCAGAGGGGTTGCATGATGCCCGGGAGCCTGGTTGCGCCTGATGCCCGGGGCCTCAGCCCCTCATCCGCATCGCAAGCCCTCAAGATTGAATCCTTCTTCGCAAGGCAGTCTCCTGCCTGCGGGCTTTTTGATTTCTTCCAAGTCATTGAAAATAACCTCTCTTGCCTGTATACTGTTCTTTACTGAAGTCTGGCCCGAAATATGAGGGGGAATCAGGCTTTCCACAATATCGGAGACTTTCAAAGTCATATTCGGGCTGCTTCCTCAGTCCCGAATAAAAAGGAAATTGCCATGAGTGAACCAAATGCTGAATCATGTTCGCACGACTGCTCGTCATGCGGTGCGTCATGTTCTTCTCGGACAGCTCCGCAGGATATGCGAGAGAAGCCCCATGAAGGAACTCACATCAAAAAAGTAATTGCTATAGCCAGTGGAAAAGGCGGGGTAGGAAAATCCTTCGTTACTTCCATGCTCGCAGTCCTTATGAATCGTAAGGGCTATAAAACCGCCGTTCTTGATGCGGACATCACAGGACCTTCCGTTCCAAAGGCTTTCGGGCTTACAGAAAAAGCCGTTGGAAACGACAGCGGAATGTATCCGGTCATGACAAAAAATGGAATTGGCGTAATGTCTCTCAACCTTCTCCTTGAGGACACCACGGATCCTGTAGTATGGCGCGGACCTGTGATCGCCGGAGCCGTAAAGCAGTTCTGGACAGACGTAATGTGGGGCGACATAGATTATATGTTCATAGATATGCCTCCGGGAACGGGAGACGTTCCTCTCACCGTTTTCCAGTCCATCCCTGTGGACGGAATCATCATCACATCCTCCCCTCAGGAGCTGGTGGGAATGATAGTAGAGAAAGCCGTGAAAATGGCCGGTATGATGAATATCCCTGTGCTTGGTCTGGTAGAGAACATGAGCTATGTGGAATGTCCCGACTGCGGAAAACGCATCGAGATTTTCGGAAAAAGCCACATAGATGAAATAGCAAAAAAGCACGATGTAAAGACAGTCTGCAAGGTTCCTGTGGTACCTGCCATAGCAAGCTTGGGCGATGCCGGAAAAGTCGAGGAGCTTGAGGGTCCCTGGCTTGACGACATGGCTGCCATGATTGAGAAGCTTTAGCACATAAAAAGCCTGGGACAAAGCGGCCATACTGCGAATTTCGGCACCTCTTTTTGGGGTTTTGCGAAAAGTTGCGGCAGTATTCACCGGTACCGATACACAGCGGCATCCCCCTTGGGCGGATTCCTGCCTTGTATTCCTTGTTCCGGGCTTTTCATCCCTTCGAATTACCGTCAATCTTTTCTATGGAAAAAAATCCCCAGCTAGATGAAAAGCTTCTCCGAATGGCCGCCGAGGCCCGCAACCAGGGAATTCCTGTCATGCAGGACCAGGGACTTTCCTTTATCTGCGACTATATCCGCTCCCACAAGGTCCGCAGAATTATTGAGATAGGCAGTGCCGTAGGCTGCTCAGCCATCCTCTTCGCATCCCAATCGCCAAAAGTGCATGTTATAACAGTGGAAATCGACAGGGACAGATTCGAAAAAGCCCTGCAGAACATAAAAGCCGCAGGAATGGAAAGCCAGGTTCAAGTCATCCAGGGAGATGCCCTGAAGGAAGATACCAGGATAAAAGTCCAGACTGCCATGCAGGGAAAGGAAGCCGACCTTGTTTTCCTTGACGGGGCAAAAGCCCAGTACATATCATTTTTTGAAGATTACCAAAAATATCTAGCTCCCGCTGGAGCCATAATAAGCGACAACCTGCTTTTTCACGGCATGACGGCAGGCTATCGTAAGACCTATAACTACAACACCATCAAGCTTCTGCGCAAAATCCGCGGCTTTATCATCTACCTTAAAGCCAACCCCTTTTTCACCACCAGCTTCTACACCCTTGGCGACGGTCTTTCCCTCAGTGTCATAACAGAAGAGGGCTATAGGCAGAGGGGAAAGCCTTCCCCTCGCTCCATCCTCCTCGTCCGCCCTTAGGGCGGTCTGCGGTGTATTCCGCTACCCCTTCCTCAGTCTCGAATAGAAGCCCGGCCTTTTTTCAGCTATTACAGTCTCACCCTGTCTTCCCTTAAGCAGAACTTTCCTGCTGCAGCTTCTAAGGCATTCTCTGTCAGTGGCCTTTTTCTTACAGCCGGAAGCCCTGCCCACAAGACATTGCCTGCTCTGCATAAAGAAGGCTTCTGCCTCAGGTAAAAGCCAAAGCTCCGTGTCTTGGGGAATTATTAGCTCTTCTATCTGTGATAGGGTCATTTCCGGGGAGGGAATGACTGCTGGACAATTAAAAAGTCTCTTGTACTCGGATATGGAATAGGAGTTTGTTATATTCAGATGGAAGCCCGGAATTACGGCGAAGCCCTGGTCATAGGCGGCCTTCATTAAGCCTGCGTTCTCGCAGATAAGAGTTCTTCTTAGACTTCCATTTTTTTCCTCAGCTGCCAGGCTTTTCAGAAAATCCAGGGCGGCAGAGAAATCCTCTTCAAAGAGAATGGCCGGAAAGTAGGGGATCAGGTCCTTATGGGAGGAAAGGAAAGTCATGTATTCTTTTTTTATGTCTTCATTCTCAAAGATAACAGGAAGCTCCAGTGCCTGAAGCTCTGTTCCTGTCTTGAATTCCGCAGGGCTTTGAAGAAGCTTTATCCTCCGGATGCCTTCCCTGTATCCGGCCCTTTTGCCTGAAGGCTCCAGGAAGTTTTCTCCTTTCTTGTTTTCCTTCTCGTCTTCCTGACTTGTCTCAAGTATTTTTGCCAGCTGGGCTGTGGCCTTCCGCCTCATTTCGTTCAGCTCCCCCAAGGGTAGAAAAAGCCCCGTGTCCAGGGCGCTGCAGTCTGTTTCTCCAAGAAAGAAAGGACTGTCTCCCAGTTTTCCGAACTTCTCTTTTATTGTCTCTGAGTCAAGGCTTCTTTTCTGGGCGGCGGAAAGGCGGGTCTCGGACTTAACCTCCACGGAGCTGAGCTTGTCTTTTTTATGCTTCTTTTCGTCCTTTATGCTCCAAAGTGATTCAAGAAAACCATCTTTTTTCCCTCTCACCTGGACAGAAAGTGCGGCTTTTCCTATGACTTTGTCAGAAGACCTGTTTTGTCCCCCGTTCAGCTTTTCCTTTATCTGGGAAAGCTTTTGTTCACTCAAAAAGTGCTTTATCCTTAGAAGCTTCTGTCCCGGTCTTATTTTCCCGTTCAGCTTCCCTGTCATTGAAATCTCTATGCTCAGTCTCTTTCCAGTCCTGCCTGTCAGATTCCTCACCAGGGCATTGCATATAAAGCTGCCGTCCTTTTCGTATATGGCCAGCTCATCATCCTTCTCCGGGACAGAGTCACCGCACACCATTATCAGTGTCTTTGTGTCCGCCCTGTAGTCTTCAACCTTGCCGCATTCTGTCCATGAGTGGTCCTTTTTCCCGGAGGTGAACATTTCCCTGGAAATGTCTCCCTCAAGATAGCCGGCTGAAAAGCCCCTGTTCATGGACAGGGATAGCCTGTCATCTGCCCTTTTCAGGGGGCGGCCTTTTTCAAGCTTGTCCAGCTCTTCCCTCCAGGCGGAGGTTACTGCGTAGACGTAATCCGGGCTTTTTATGCGTCCTTCTATCTTGAAGCTGCACAGCGGCTTCTTGCCACCGGCTGCTATGCTTGATCCGTCGTTGGAGCCGTCATATCCGCCCTCAAAACTCATGCCGCCCCAAGAGCAGGCTTCCGCCAGCTTTCTAACATCCTGGAAGGCACAGTTGTCCTTTAAGTTGAAGGGAGTGAAAAAGCTCCCCTTAGATGCCTGTCCTGTGCTCTGCTGTCCTCCTGGGGCGGCTTGCTGGGCAGTGTCAGCATCTTCACCTATAGTGGCCACTTGCCCCGCCTTGTCCCACTGACTTAGGCAGAACTCCCTGCGGCAGGGCTGCACGCATTGACCCCTGTTGCCGGGAAGCCCGTAAAGACCGCCTGAAAAATAGCACTGTCCGGAGTAGGAAATGCAGTAGGCCCCGTGGATGAAGACCTCCGGAACTATCCCCCTTTCATGGAGAAAGGCTGCCAGGGGCTTTATCTCTTGGACTGAAAGCTCTCGGCTCAGGTTCACCTGGGAAAGCCCTGAATCCGCTAATATGCGGCATTGAGCTATGTTATGGGTGGTCATCTGGGTGGAGGCGTGAATCTCAAGGCTGGGAAAAGTCTTTCGTAAAAGGGAAATCATCCCTGTATCCTGTACTATGACTGCGTCAATTCCATTTTCCTGTGCTTTGCCCACAAGGGCCAGGGCAGGCCGGATCTCACTGTCATAGAGGACAGTGTTCAAGGTCATGTAGAGACGGACCTTATGGGCGTGGGCTATGGAAGAAAGAGCAGGAATCCTTTCCAGCGGAATGTTCTGGGCTCTTTCCCTTGCGTTGAAGCGGTCCGTCCCGAAATATACGGCATCGGCTCCTGCCTCCACAGCCGCAAAAAAGGCATCCTCAGAGCCTGCCGGTGAAAGAAGTTCTATAAGATGCATTCCTACTACCTTATTTCCATGATGAGGGGACTTTTATTTGAATCAGACGGGGACCGCTTCCTGTTTTTGGGAAGGCGAAGTGTTCCCAGTCCTCGTGCTCGGCGAATTTTGGCTCAGCTGTGCTTTCCTTAGCCCGGTCAGGTAGACTGTCTGCCTTGGCTGACTCTCTTCTGAGGGAAGCTTCTTGAGGGGATAGGAGGGCTTTTCCGTCCAGGTGCCGGGAGGGAATACCAAAGGCTTCCGCAATTGAAGCTATGTCAGAAGGTTTTTTATAAGCACTTTCGCTGTATCTGTGCTTGAAGCCCCTTGCTTGCAGCTGCTTCACAAGTCCCAGCGCCTGGTTGTCTATTACCGCTACCGTCACGTCCAAATCAAGCTCCGTCAGGGTAGCTAGCTCCTGTAGATTCATCATTATGGAGCCATCTCCCGATATGCATAGGATTCGTTTACCAGGAGAAGCCAAGGCTGCTCCAATTGCAGCAGGAAGCCCGAAGCCCATTGTCCCCAGGGAACCTGAACTAAGGAGCTGTCTTGTTTCCGTGAAGGGATAACCTTGAGCTGTCCACATCTGGTGCTGGCCCACGTCTGTTACTACGACTATCTGCTTTTTATCAAATTCTGCCCGTTCCGCAGCTTGGGGCAGAGCAGCTATAAGCCTTGCTCCTTCAGAAAGCTCCTCTTTTTTTTCTAGGACTGTTATGGAACCGGGAGCTTTCTTGCCTTCCTTCTTCATCCTGCTTCTTATACATTCCGCTAAGACGGGAAGGGCTGTCTCTGTATCTGTGACGGCGGAACTATAGGATTGTACCAGCTTGTCTATCTCCGCTGCATCTATATCTATGTGAAGAATTTTTCCTTTACAGCTGGAGGCTCTTCTCCCTGCAGCCCTCTCATCGAAGCGGACTCCTGCGGCTAGGATTACGTCCGCCTCCTCGAGCATTTCATTGGCTTCCTTTTTGCCGTACATTCCTGTCATGCCGTAGAAGCAGGGGCTTTCAGAGGAAAGGGCGCATAGTCCCATAAGGCTTGTGACCACAGGAGCCGGAAATATGTCCAGAAGCTCTATAAGGCTTTTCCTTGCTGATGTGGACGTGCAACCACCTCCTACAAAAAAAACAGGATTCTCAGCTTCTAGCAAGGTCTGGGCAAATTTATCCATTTTCTCCACCAACTCTTTTCCCTGAGTCCTGAAACGGGCCGCCTGTCTTGTCTTTTTTCCAGGCTCTGGCCAAGCTGGGAAGTGAACTTTCTCTTGCTGAACATTTACCGGAATATCTATCAGTACCGGTCCCGGCCGTCCTGAAGAGGCTATGGAGAAAGCCTCTGGAATGGCTTTCAGCAGCTCCTCACCAGAGGAAATAAGCATACTATGCTTTGTTATGGGAAATGAAAGCCCGAAGGTGTCGGCTTCCTGGAAGGCATCCGTTCCTATGAAGCTTGTGGCTACTTGCCCTGTAATAGCTATCAGGGGGACGGAGTCAGCCTTTGCATCTGCTATAGCCGTCAGCAGATTCATGGCACCTGGCCCGCTGGTAGCCAGACATACGGCTGGAAGTCCTGTGGAACGGGCTATTCCCTGAGCTATAAAGCCTCCGGACTGCTCCTGTCTTACGAGAATATGCTGTATGCTGCTTTTATAGAGGGCGTCATAAATTGGCAGTATTGAACCTCCGGGAATTCCGGCGACTGTCTTTATACCCTGCCGCTCTAGAAGTTTTATGACTATCTGCGCGCCTGTAGCTTCCATACCACCGATTTTACGCAATAGAGAACAAAGTGGCAAGTGAGCAGCCGGATATAATATTTACAAGTGGGGATTCTTGTCGTATAATATTATCGTTGAATGATAATATTATTAAAAGTTTGGAATATGCTTTGAACTTCGTTCTGTAAAATTTGGCCGGTATCCCAGCCCAGACAATCCGATATCCCTCAGGTATTGTTTACTATCTAAAATTTAGCATAAATTAAGAATTTATTATTATAGTATGATTAGGGAGTTGATATTTTGAAAAGTGAAAAGAATATTTTAGTTGTAGAAGATAGCGAAAGATTGAACGATTTTATTTCGTCTCAACTTACAAAAAACAACTACTCAGTTACGCAAGCTTTTAACGGAAAACAAGCTTTTAAAAACTTGAAAAACAGTTATTTTGATCTTGTTATCCTTGATATCAAGCTTGGTGATATAGATGGTTTGCAGATATTAAAGACAATAAGGTCTCAGGACAAGACTTTGCCTGTAATGATTATTTCCTCTATTTCTGACGATGAGACAAAAATCGAAGGCTTCAGGATCGGTTGTGATGATTACCTGACAAAGCCTTTTTATGCTAATGATATGATTATGCGGGTCAATCGAATGATCGAGCGCAGCAAAATAGAAGGTTTCCAACATACTCCAGTACATCAGGTTATTTCTGCTGGTCCTTTTGAGGCGGATATCGCGTCCCAAGCCTTGAAAAAGAACGGGAATGTTATACCCATGCGGAAAAAATACTTCGACATAATGGTCTATTTTATGAAGCATCCTAATATAGTCATTCCCTTCCGTACTCTTTATGAGCAAGTCTGGAACAAGGAAGCTGCTGACCAAGGTACTATTGAGAGCAACCTTTATGTCAATATCCGTAATCTTCGTATGCTGGTAGAAGATGATACGACGGAGCCATCTTTCATACAGACGGTCCGCCATACCGGTTATATATTTGTTGCTTGATATCCTGAGAATTATCCTGTCTACTGTCTGAACGTAAGTATGAAGCAGGCTCCTCCCGTTGTGTTATCCTGATAAGTAAGTTCTATATTGTTCAGTTTCGCAAGTTCCTTTGCCACATAAAGTCCTAACCCCACCGACGAAGCATTCTCTGATGTGGGTTTTATTCCCCTGTCCTTGAATTTATCGAATATAATATCCTGTTTTTCTTTCGGAATGCCGGGCCCGGAATCGGTGATGCTGATTGTAAGAATTGTATTCTCTTCGTTTTCCTGTGCTTCTGTTACAATCTCGGGTATCACGGCGACTTTTATGATACCTTTGTCCGGAGTGTACTTTATAGCGTTATCAAGTATATTCGTGATTATTCCGTTTATGGCATGTTTGTTGCATATAACATCTGGTATGTCATCAGGAATATTCCATTGGATTACCTGTCTCTTGAGCAGATATTTCGTCCTGAGCTTAATATCCACATCTTCAAGTATTTCCTGTATATCAACTATCTCCGTTGTGTTCACATATCTTCCGTCAGAAATACGGAAGGAAATCAGCACATTCTGTATTATGTCGTCTATTTCTCCGACAGACTGCTCTATGTCATCTATCATTGTGCTGTCCGGTAGCTCTGAATTTTTCAGTGAATCCTTAAGCTCTACGATTCTGTTCAAGAGCAGGGTAAGAGGGGTGTTGACATTGTGGGTGACAAAGTAGAGGAAGGTTTTTTTCTCCCTTTCAGACACGGAAAGCTCCGTATTCTGCATATATAGTTTTTTCAGGCGGAGTTGGGAATGTATTCTTGATATAAGTTCCGCGGCATCGTATGGTCTGACGACAAAATCGTTGATTCCTACATTATAACTCTTCTTTACTATATAGTTCGCATAATAGTCTATGATCATAATTATGGGGAAGCTGAAGATGTTCCATTGAGTCCTTATTTTTGAACAGAGCGTAAAGGTATGCTCACCTGAAGATACGGGATCCACTATAAGAGCATCTATTTTGCCTGCTCCTATAAGCTCCATGATTTTATCTGTTTCTGAGGCTACCATCGTGTCGAAGCCTTCCGTTTGCAGTATCATACGTAAGTAAGAGTCATTAGGAGAGTTTTTTCCGTATATACAGATTGTAATTCCGTTTGCAGACTGGGTCTCGTTCTCATCAAGCTTTTCAAGCTCATGCTGGATTGTTGATATAGCAGAGCTGCTCCTGGGTATTTCGGGCTGAAAGTCTTGTCGCTCCGTACCTATTATCTGTTTCAGTTCATGGGCTTGTTCCTCGATAACTTTGGAGATCGCGCTTATGCGGGAAAAGGAGAGGGGAGATTTTAGCATATTCGCTGAAGCCTGTATTATCTCCAGGGGAAGCTGCATTTTTTCGAAATAAACGAAGATAGCCCTTACGGGAACAGAGGTCATGTTAAGGAAATCATTTGCGCTGAGTGTTTTGGATGAAGAGAAGTATTCTATTATCTTGTTCTGTTTTTCTGTCTCCCCGAAAAGAGAGATTATGTTTGTGAATATCATGTATATTGTAAGGCTGATAAGCAGAGCCATTATGGGGCTGTAGTCCGTCAGTACGTCGATTCTCGGACCCAACACTCCTGTTATTGTGTCAAGGATCATGAATACGAACCAAGGAAGTATGGAGCAAGCACAAAGGATGGTCTTGTAGTTCTTTTGGATCGAACCATGAATAAGCTCGAACACAATGTATATATCAAATAAAAGAGTTATTATGCTTATCCATGAGTACATATCCATACCGGAGGTGATCTCTATAAGCACGAGGATGAAACAGACTCCGTCCGTTGCAAGAAGGATATTCCGGTTCAGAGGTGTCATTTTGTCCCTTATGCTGAAGATTAGCATCATAGCTGTTGTCATGTTCAGGACAATCTGGAAGGAGCACAGCCAGGATGGCATGGGTATATGGAATATAACCAAGAGAATCCTTGTTTGCCGCAGGTAGAAGAATAGTTCGGACAAAGAGAAGATTGCCATTGAGAAGGGTGTGAAATCATGAAAAACAAAGCTGATCACTATAAGATAAGTTATAAAGGCAACAAGCAATATTATTATTGTGTTATAAAGGGTTCTTTCGGTATAGAAATATTTGAAAAAAGAATGCTCGTTTAACACAAGGGGAGATATTATTATAGTGGCAGAGTTCTCATATTCCAGAATATAGGTTTTCTTCGTGTTTTCTGGTACTGTGATTTTGAAGGCAGCCTTGTTGAAACCGTTACCAGTCGTATCCGGGAATCTGTCTCCCATCCTTGCGACGGTGGTTGCTTCCAGAATGCCGCATTCCAGCAGCTCCGTGCATATATTCGTGTCTTTGTTATATATGTAGCCTGTGAAAGTTTCCTTTTTTGTGTTGTCTATGACTATTTTTGCATATCCGTAGCAGTTCGATTCCGATATTCGATTATTCTCATATGGAAGCCAGTTTTGTTTTGATGAATTCAGTTCCACCGAAGAAAGTCTCGGGATCGAGGTAAGATATGATATTGATGCGATGCTTTCTGATTGGGAAGGAAATAACACCAGATTACTGCTGATTATCATAATTCCGATAGTAGCAAAGACAGCAACTATAAGCATGAAGGTCGCCGCATTGCGAAAAGATTTTACCATATACCCACTCCTCCTAGGAATTCATACTGATCCTGACCTCTGTATTCCAATAAAGAAAAATTCTGAAAATTACATTCTGCTTTTTTTATAATCTGCAAGGCTTGGTCCTGTTTTTTTTCAGGGAAAAGAATATAGAAAACACCGAAACCGTTATGGACTGCTATGATTCTGGCTTCTCCCTTTTTCTTGAGCCTGGATATTTCCTCTTTCATTGTAGACAGGGATTCCGACAAAGAGTCGTTTCTTCTGAAAGTATCTATTATCGCTATACAGAAGGGACTTCCTTGCTTTGCGTATAATTTGAAGGAATCATTTATGCACTGCCGCAGGTAATCCAGATTATAAAGGCCGGTGTACGGGTCTTTGCTCTTGTTTTCCTTTATCTGCTCAGTAAGCATCGTGTTTTTTTTAGTCAGCATCGATATTTTGTCGTTTATGCTTTTTGAGAACAATTCATCATCCGAAATTTTCTCTTTCTTTATTACTTTCTCTGATTTCTTATAATTAGTGAAGAAGTGGATGAAATAAACTATGCTCAGAACGCACATGATCATAAGCAGAATAGTCCCAAGGACTGGTTTGTAGAGTTTTGTCTCCTCTTCTATCAGTATATTGGATTTGACTCCCAGCTTGTAATATATGTTCAGGAGGGTACCGTCCTCTTTCATCTTCAGAATCTCATCGTTGATTTTTACGAGGGTCTGCGCATCATCCTTTTCGATGGGAATCCTGTATTCTATTGGGAATAATGTACGGGATGTGGTAAGCAGATAGTTGAGATAAGCTTCTTTTATGACCCATTGTGCCATCTGGCTGGGAAGTATGGTGAAATCCGCTTCGCATGAGATAATCAGCTCCAGGGCGTCTTCAAGGGTCTTCGATTCTTCATGGATATTGTTAAAATCCGAGGCTTTGAGCCAGGATCTGAAAATATCGTCATTCTTATATCCAGCATAGATTCTGTGGCTGTTGCCTTTGTTTATTTCGTTCTTTATCTCTATATCCTCTCCTGGACGGGTTATCAATACTGTTTCGTCAGTGAGATAGGGCAGGGTATATACAAAATCCTCTGGTGATAAGGTCTCTCCTTCCTCCTCGCTTATTATCGACTCAGAGGGTTGCAGCAGCTGTGCCACCATGGCGAACTTGTTTATTTTTACGCCTGTACGTTCTTCCAGCAAGGAAGCTACCTCTTTGGATACTGTGTTGTTCCTTGCGTCATTGTAGTACAGGACAAGTTTATGGAGTCTGAGGTTGGCATGCAGGGGTATTAGCAGCAGCAAAAACAGCATTGTTGAGAATAGCTTTTTATGGATTTGTCCGGGTCTCGATAGACTTCTGCTTACCTTGCTTTTGTTTTTCCTCATTATTGCAGACATAGTCTCTCCATGAATTCGCTTTGTTTTGTCGTTCCGTACTGTAAGACTTCTGTCTCAAAGCGGAGATTTGTTATTCGTTCCAGGTGCTCTGCGGCTCCTTCTATAAAAATCTCCACATCGTTCTTCGTCCTTTTGGGGAACAATACTAAAAAAGCTCCGTTTCCATTATAGCTGCACATGCAGTCTTTGCTGAAATCCTCTTGTACCATATCAGCCGCGTCTTTTAGTATTTTCGCCGTTATGGAGGGATTATCCTTGAACTTTATTATCGCGACAGAGAAGTCCTGATCAAAATTCGTATAGCGTCTTATATCCTCTTCTACGCCGTCTTTGAAGTAATCTATGGCAAAAAGACCGGAGTAGGGATCCTTCATAGTCTGTTCCGTAAGCGTGACTTTCCCCTGAAGATACTCATCAACCTGTCTTTTTAGCTCCAGTGAGGCCAAAGATTCTCCGTTATTGCTGTTGTTTATTCTGTCAGCCTTTTTTGAGCGGACTTTGCTCATGAGAAAGGTAATCTGCAGAATACACAAAGTCATTGAGATCATCACTGTGTTAAGTACTGTTATCATCGAGTTTATGGGCAGGTCTTGAGAGTTTGTGCAGACCGGAATGAAAGATTGTGATAAATGGTGTTTCTTTAAAAGTTCTGCTAAGGTGCCCTTTTTATACATGTCGTAGATTATGTCGTTAATTTTTACCAGTGTCGCCTTGTCCTCTTTTTTTACTGCGAGCCTGTAGTTGAATTTCATTATGTAGTATTCCGGAGAACCGGAGACAGCCAGCTCCGTCTTCATTCCTGTTTCCTGAAGCAGTTTGTCTGCTACCCTGCTTGGAAGGACTGTGAAATCAGCTTCTCCCTTGAATATTTTTGAGAAGGAGTTGAAGGGAGTCGTTTTCGTCGTGATGTTATAGCTGAGCTTTTGTTTATTAGCGATTATATATTTTTCGACGGAGAATATTCCGCTTATCGTTATGTATTTTTTTTCTTTCAGTTTGGATGCTGTCTGTAGAATGTCGTTCTCATTCTTACGGGAGATGATGACGCCATAATCCCAGATATATGGAAGGGATAGAAGCATTTCATCCTTTTCTTCACAGTCTAGAGGAATCATCTCTCTGTCTTCGAAAATATCATAAAAATATGAATCCTTATGATCGAACTCATCTATTGTTACGGCAAAATACTCAATAGGTACCTGGGTCTCTGCCTCTATCAAGCTCCTTACATCATTGTGGAACTGGTCAATAAAAAGAAAAGTTTTTTCTTCTTCTGCCGCGGCATAAAGGAATAAACATAGGAATGAAAGATATAGTGTAAAAAGAAATTTTTTCACTGCTCTGTGTACCTTGCTCTGGAGCCGGGAGTCTCGAATACGTCAACGGCATACAGCTTTCCGGCTGCCTGCTCGTCTTCTTTTCCTAACTCTTCCCTAAGCTTCCTGAAAATCCAGCTGGCTATTCTTTCCGCGCTTGGATTCTGCATAAAAACAGAGTGACCGTTTTCTTCCTTGTCGTTAAGGTTCGTGTGATCTAACTCTCCGCAAACTTTCCGAAGGGATGCCTTCAGAATGCTGAAATCCACCAGCATTCCTCCCTCATCAAGTTCTGTTCCTCTTACATGTGCATATACTTTATAATTATGACCGTGCAGGTTCTCGCATTTTCCGTGATAATCTCTCAGAAAATGAGCAGCTGCAAATTCGGCCTCTACTCTATTTTCAAACATGTTTCAATTATAACACTACCGTATAATTCCGTACAAGTTTTTTTCTGCTCCCATGGAAGAATTCCAGCTTGCAGTCGGTATTTGCCTTGGAAGTGCCTGTGCTCCTGTTGCGGAAACCTCCTCTCACTGATATTATTCTGACATGGCAGAAACTACAGTATTTCAGAAGATTCTAATTTACATACTGATATCGCTTGTAATTGCTATAGGCCTTCTTTCCGCCCTGCTTTTTTTAACCGGTTCCCTGAATAAAACTGACGCTGCCTCTGTCCAAACTGCTTACATTGAGGAGGCGGCTCAGGAAGGCTATGATTTCGCTGTGTTCGATGGGATAGGAAGCCTGCGGCTTTCAACCTGCGATGAAGACCCTGTGCCTGTCGTTTTGTCCATCTATTTCTATTATTCTGCCGATGACTCCTTGTATTACGAGGAGCTTTGCACCAAGACAAGGGCCCTTAAGGCTGTCATCACAAGCTATTTCTCCAGCCAGACAGTAGCTCAGCTCCGCAAAAAAGGAGAGAGTACTGTGAAGACCCAGCTTAAAAGTATGCTTAATAAAGAGCTTGTCTTAGGAAAAATAGATGAATTATATTTCTCAGAGTATATATTCTTTGATTGACATCGTCCCTTAGGAGCATTAAGAAAGTCTTTCTTTTTGACTCCGTTTTTTTATTGTTAAGAAGGCATTTTTCAGATACCGGAAAAATGTCTGCAACTTTTTTTTCTTCTCTGTGTCTGATTAATAGAATACAGGATTTATCCGGCAGAGAAGAATATTAGGAGGTCATCTCATGGATGCTACATCGCCTGCTGCTCAAGTCATTATTTCTCTTATTCCTATCGTAGGAATCGGAATAGGGGGAGTTGTCGTTTTCTTTTATCTTTTGTGGCGTCACCGGCAAATTTCTCTCCTTATAAAGGCTGGGGAATTCAAGCCTGCAAGAATTGACCTTAATGTGACTTCTATGTTACTTGGCATTCTGCTCACCGGCATAGGTTTTGTTCTTTCTATCCTTTTTATCCTTATTGACGGGCTTTCTTACGCTTTGCTCGGAGGTCTTATCCCCTTGGTTATGGGAATCGGCTTCCTGGTCTTCTACAAGGTTTTCTCGTCTTTGAAAAACAAGGATGAAAGACAATAGAGCAGCGGATGTAATTCTTGTAAGAGCTGCTGCTGGCGGGAACATGGCCGCTTTCTCGGAGCTTGCGATCCGGTATCAGAAGCGTATAAAAGCTTTGGGAATGAGTTTTTTTCATAACGAATCGGACGCTGACGATTTCGTTCAGGATGTTCTTATAAAGATTTACACAAAGCTTTCGACCTTCAGAGGAGATTCTCAATTCTCTACTTGGCTCATGCGCATTGCCTACAATACGGCAGTCAATTCGTTGAACCGTAGGAAGGAGTATGTGCCTTTGAGCGAGGATTTCGAGCTCAAAGATAGTGATTACAGCCCGGAGGAACGTCAGATGCGTTCTGTGGTCGTGGATGCTGTCCGGGAGACGATGAAGGAAATACCTGCACATTTTTCTGTGTGCCTTGATTTATATTTTTTCTACGGTATGGCTTATAACGAGATCAGTATTATTACGGATCTCCCAGTGAATACCGTAAAGTCGCATATTTTCAGAGCTAAGAAGCTTATGAAGCAGAAGCTGGAGGAGAAGATATGAAAAAAGAAAACTGTGATTCCGTTATGGAACGATTCCTTATGAAGGACAAGAACGAGATTCTTCCTCTTCCTGTTATTCTGCATATAATCACTTGTAAAGAGTGCCGGACTATGGTGCGCCGTATGACTGTGGCAGAAAAAGTCGCTAAGAAGGGACTTGCAGAGAGTATGCCTGATGATAACCCAGCCCTTGCGGCGGTCATGCAGAAAGTTTCCGCCATAGAGCTTGCTTCTGGCAGGAATCCAAAGCCTGTGAACCTGGCTGGTTGGATTGTGGCGGGCATCATAATGATAATAGCCATGATGTCCTTCGGTATCTATACATCACCGGGAACCGCGTCGTCATTGCTGATAATAGCTTTTTATCTGGTTTTTGCCCTTTCTGTGGTAATATACTGCACAGCTTTCGTAGTCAGTAACCTGGATTTCTTTGTGAAAAAAATCAGTTTCCGCAAAAATCCCGCTATTTCCACAAATTAGCCGGATTTACGGCTATGTCGTTCTTGTATACTGTGAAATGAAGGTGGGGACCTGTACTTTTTCCTGTGGATCCCACTTTACCCAGCAAAGTGTTCGTGGTTACGACTTGCCCTGTTTTCACGCTTATGGAGCTCATGTGACCATAGAGTGATTTGTAGCCGGAATGGTGGGTTACTATCACATAGTTTCCATAAATATCGCTCCAGCCCGCTGTCGTGACTTTGCCGTAGAGGGCCGCGTAGATATTCGTTCCTGTGGGCGCCGCCATGTCTATTCCGTTGTGGTAGCTTCTTTCTCCGGTGAAGGGGCTGTCTCTCCATCCAAAATAAGACGAGAACCAGAATTTGCTTCTAAGAGGTTTAACAAAGAGGTCTCCGTTTATCTCCTGCCTTGTAACCCAGTCCATCTCTGCGTTAGGAACGAAGATTGATGCTCCTGCCTTAAGCTCTGTGTCCGCTTGGAGTGAATTCACCAGGGCGCATCTCTCGACGGAAACCTCGTAGGAATCTGCTATTGTCTGAATCGTCTCCCCGTCTTTTTTTACGGAGTAGATGATGCCTGTCATGTTGGGAATACGAAGGTATTGTCCTATCTGAAGCAGTCTTGACTGTTTTATGTTATTGACACTTATTATTGTGTCCTGCGTGATTCCGAAGGATTCTGCGAGCAATCCTATCATGTCTCCTTGTTTTACACGGTAGACTGTATATGTCACTTCGGACGCTTCTTCTGGGATAGCTTCCTTGGGTGCTTTTATTACGAGGCTGGCGTTGGTGGACTCAAAACCACCCTGCCCTGTGGTCTGCAGCTCGCAGGCTTCAGCTTTTGTCTCTTTCTTTGCTGTCTCTGTTATCGGAAGTCTTCTCAGTTCTGTTTCTGTCGGGAATTCCGGAGGCTTTATATAATTTCTTTCAGTTATGTCTTTTGCCGCTTCAGAGCATCCTGTGAGCAGCAATGCGGTCATAATTATAATTATGTATCTGTACTTCATTTCTTACCCAACCCTATCAAATATGTTTCGAATGATTCTGAGCGGCATGCTTCTGGCTTGAAACCTTTCGCTGATGTGAACAGCTCCCTCATTTTTCTTAGAAAAGCCTGCTGGTCTCCGCCCTGGAATATTTTGACAGTGAAATTGCCACCCTTTTTCAGCATTTCTTCAGCATAGAACATGGCCAATTCCACTAAACCGGCAGAGCGGGCTGTATCCACGACTCTGTTCCCTGTGGTCGGCGGGGCCGCATCACATATGACTGAGTCGTAAGGTCCCAATTCCCTTGCCTTACTCCGGATTTCCTCATCATACAGATCTCCCTGGATAAAGGTAAGGTTGCTACCCTTTACCGATTTTGAGAGCGGGTTCAAGTCTATGGACGTGACATGTCCTGTTCCGTCCAAGGTCCTGAGTGCGAATACCGTCCAGCTTCCTGGTGCGGCTCCCAGGTCGAGAACCCTGAAATCCTTTCTGAGCATACCATATTTCTCGTCTATTTCCTGAAGCTTGTATACTGATCGGGCAGGATATCCTTCAGAAAAAGCCTTCTTACTCCAGAAGTCCGGTTTTTCGTAGTTGTTCATGTGTTTTCATTATCGGTCTGAAGTGTTATAATCTGAATCATGATTCTGCAATATAAAGCAAGACTGGAAAAAATAGAAGATGTTTTATCGGAAAAATTACCTGAATTTTTCTCGGATAAATGGCGTCGCTCTTTCTTTGGAAATCTTCCGGAAGCTGTTTCGGACGGATATATCTCCAGCTTGATATCTCCCTGCCGTGATCTTATGCTCCTGGGGGGGAAAAGATGGAGACCTCTTCTGCAAGTGCTTTGCTCAGAACTCGTTTCCAATGCAGAACCTTCATATAGATTAGTTCCTCTTGTTGAATTTGTCCATACGGCAAGCCTTATTCATGATGATATAGAGGACAGTTCCGACACAAGGCGGGGAGCTCCTGCGGCCTACATAAAATACGGTATGGACAGTGCCATCAATTCCGGTTCCTGGCTTTATTTCGCGGCAGCTGAATGTATACAGAAATCGGTTTTTTCCTGTGAGGAAAAAAACATACTCTACGGTATCTTCTTTACCGAGCTGCGCAGGCTTCATGCCGGTCAGGCAATGGATATATACTGGCATAAGAACAAAGATATCATTCCTTCCGAAGAGGAATACCTTGCTATGACCAGCCTGAAAACAGGAACTCTTGCGTCACTGGCGGCGAAAACAGGTATCATTTGTGGCCATGGAACGGAGAACGACTTGCTTTTCATGGGTGAGGCGGCTTCTTCTATAGGAGTCGGTTTCCAGATACTTGATGATGTGATAAATCTCACGGTGGGGAATAAAGGAAAAAAACGAGGGGATGATATAGTGGAGGGCAAGAAAAGTCTTCCTCTTATCCTCCATTTGAAAAATAAACCTGAAGATTCTGCTAAGATCATGGATTGTTTTGAAAGGGCTGCGAAAGAAGGCGTTGATTCTTCTGCGGTGGAAGAATGTATACAGATTCTTTCCTCCTCGAATGCCATTTCTGTTGCGTATGATAGAAGTCGCTCCATGATTATTGACACCTGCAGGCAGATATCCGGAAAGTATCCGGATTCTCAGGCGGCTGTGCTCATAGGAGAGCTTTTTTCCAGCATGTTACATCCTTTGGAAGGAATTTGCTGACAGGCGGAGGTCCTATGGTTGAGAATTCAGAAAAACTTAATACACAGGCAATAGATTTAGCTTCTAAAGGAGAGTTCTCTGAGGCAATCGCTTGCTTTATGAGTGCCCTCCATCTGGACAGAGATAATTATCTTCTGTGGTATAATCTCGGGGTTACATACAGGGATTGCGGTCAGACGGAGGCTGCCAGGAAAGCCTTGCTCAAGGCAAGGGCTCTGAACAGTTCCGATGAGGATGTCCTTGATACTCTTTCCCTTGTATGCTATTCCCTGGGGCGTATGGACGATGCTTTCCTGTACAGCTTTGAGGCTCTTTCCATAAACAGCACCAACGCTCATATATGGAACAATCTGGGAGTATTTTACTTCGCCGAAAACGATTATGAGGAAGCCGCCGAGGCTTTCGAGCAGGCTGTCTCCTTGTATCCACATTATGTGGATGCTCTTGTGAATCTAAGGGATACATACGAGGAACTTGGGAACACGATAGGCATGGAGGAATGTAAGAGCAGGCTTAAGGAGCTTCAGTTAGGAGGAGGTTTGAACAATGCGTGACAGAGCTCAGGTTATTTCTATAAAAGACGGTGATATAAAAATCATGCCGCTTATTTCGGACGTCTGCATAAATTGCGACAAGGCTATCTGTGCAAAAAGAGGTAAATCTTTTTCCGTCTCCAACCCAAAAAAACTCCCGGTGAAATGCGGTGATATCGTGAAGGTTTCTTCATCGCTGCCCCATCAGATACTACAGGCTTTGTTCGCCCTTGTGTTCCCGGTTTTGTGCGGAGTCGCTGGTTATATCTACTTTCCTGGAGGAGAAGGGGCAAAAGCGGCGGCGGTCACTGTCTGTTTCGCCTTAGGTGCCCTTGTGGTCTTCGTCGTGACCCATTTCCTGCCGCCCTTAAAAAGCATTATAGCTGACGTGCTGTCAGCCTAGCTTTCTTTTGCCCTTGTTTTATAAGGCAGGGCTTCCTGCCGACCTATATAGTCCCTCAGCCTCTGAGCGCTATTTTGTTTATTTCATCAGCCATGTCGGAAAGAGATACCTGCTTCTGAACACCACCTAATTCCCAAGCGACCTTAGGCATTCCGTATACGATAGAACTCTTCTCGTCCTGTCCTAATGTACGTGCTCCCTGTTTTCTCATTTCAGCCAGCTGTGCGGCTCCATCCCGTCCCATTCCCGTCATTATTATTCCCAGGGCATGGTTCTGGTATACCTGAGCCACAGATTCAAAGAGAACATCCACAGAAGGGCGGTGGCCATTGCGGGGTTCTGTATCCGTCACTCTTAATATCGCAGCGAGTTTTTTCCTTTCGACTATTATATGGTGGTTTCCAGGAGCAATCAGGATACGTCCCGGCTTAAGAATATCACCGTCCTGAGCCTCTTTCACCTCAAGGGGGCAGATATGGTTCAGACTGTTTGCGAATTCAGCGGTGAAGCCTGCCGGCATATGCTGGACGACCACTATAGGCTGCCTTATGTTTCCGGAAATCTTTGCGAAAACCTCACGGAGGGCGTTTGGTCCGCCGGTGGATATTCCCAGTGCTATTATCTCAAGATTGCCAGGCTCCCTCAGGGGAACTATTTCTTTCTTTTCCTTTGTCGCCAAGGACCAGGAGGGGGTCCTGAAATTCAGGGGTGCTGAGCTTCCCTGGGGTTTCGTTTGAATGGGCTCCGCTGTTTCCGGCTTCTTTTCGGCTTTCTTTATCGGCTCTTCTGGCAATTCCATATATGTGTTCAGGACACTGCCGGAAAGACCCCTTTTTTCATGAGCGTACCGACCACCGTAGCTTATCAGCTTTTCTGTAAGTTTTTCAGCTACCTTGTGTATGTCAAGAGAAATGGCTCCCGATGGTTTCTGTATAAAGTCACAGGCCCCCATCTCAAGACATTGCATGGTAACTACGGCTCCGTTGCTTGTTATACTTGACAGCATTACGACCGGAATATCGATGCCCCTGTTCTTTCTTTCCTGAAGGAACTGGAGTCCGTTCATGACAGGCATCTCCACGTCGAGCACTATGATGTCCGGTTTGCACAGGGGAATCTTATCCAGTGCGAATTGACCATTCATAGCGGTTGCTGCTACGCAAAGATTAGGTGCAGATTCAACTATACGTGAAACGAGGTTCCTCATAAGAGCGGAATCATCAACAATAAGAACAGAAATTTTATCCATAACGTTTTCCTGATAGAGTATAATATTTCTAAAAACTCCAGACTACGTAAGAAATACGAGCTTGAAGATCTTTATTTCTCGTTTTTCTGATACAGACAGGCCCAATCAGTCTTCAGAAATTCAAACTTGGTTTTCATTCCGAACAACGACTCTGAATGACCTATGAAAAGGTAAGCTTGTGAGGCTAGAGAGTCGTAGAAATGATTTATAGTAGCAAGTTGTGCCGGCTCATCGAAATAAATGAGGACATTACGGCAGAAAATGATATCCAGGTTGCGAAGGCCAGCATCATACTTCAGGTTATGGTAGTCAAACCTTATGCGCTTCATTATGTCGTCACATACCTGATATCCATTGTCTCTCTTTATCATGTATTTGTCCAGATATTCCGGTGGAATACCTGTGATTTTGGAGTTATCATAAAAGCCCTGTTTTCCTACCATAAGGGATTTAAGGGAAAGATCAGATGCAACAATCTCAAAGGTGTAGGGAGGTGGCAGTATTTTTTTGAGAATCATTGCGATCGTGTAAGGTTCCTCTCCTGTGGAGCAGCCTGCGCTCCATATTTTTATTATGTTGTCACCCCTTGATTTTTTCCTTTCAAGGACATGAGGAATAACATATTTTTCCAGAGCATCAAAATGAGGTTGATTCCTGAAAAACCGAGTAAGGTTTGTAGTCACGGAGTCCAGCAGCGTTTTCATCTCTTCTTTATTAGAGGAGATAAGCTTGTAGTACTCGTGTATATCAGTCATTTTCTTCTCTCTGAGCCGTTCTTTCAAGCGGCTGTCGAGAATGGAGCGGTTTGTGGTCGAGAATGTTATTCCGCTCTCGTCATATATAACCTTTCGGAAAAGGTCGAAATCTGCATCTGTCAATAAATCTGCCATAGCGATTATTCTATCTCACGATGTTGAAAACTTCAAGGAATATCTTCTTATTGACAAGATAGAATTATTATTGTGAAATAATTCTGATGAATATTCAGACGATGAAAAAGAACCTTATCCTTTTTGTTTTACTGATATCTTTTTTCTCTTTCTTTTCCTGCTCCATAGATTATAGCGTTCCTGGCAGCAACGAGTCCTCAAAGCCCGAATTCATGTTCAAGGACGTGTCTTTCTCCCGGGTAGAGCAAGGTCGTGAGAAGGCTGTCCTTTATGCAGAGGATATAGAGCTTTATGAAGATGAGAACGGTATGTATGGTAAGGGGCTTTCTTTTGTGGTCTACAATGAGGACGGTTCTGTCTCCGTAGCCGGCTCATGCGGGCTTTTTGCTGCTGATACCACGGCAGAGGATTATGTTTTTTTCGATGAGGTGAATATAACAAGCTATGAGCAGGATATACGGGTTATGGCGGATAATATACACTGGGATGGAAAAAGCCAGCAGCTTGTCAGTGCCGGAGCCTCTCCTGTCCGCATATATTCCGGTGGCTTCGGAAATTCTGACTCCTCGTCCATGAATGCTGAGATTACAGGAATGGGCTTTTCGGCTGATGGAGAAAGCCTTTCGTATCAGTTCTCGGAGGGTGTCAGCGGTATCATATATACAGAAGATTCTGGTGGTGGACAATGAAGAAAACGACCGCCGTCCTGCTTTTTTTCCTCCTTTTTTCTATGACTTTCCCTGAGGCGATATCTTTTAAGGCTTCCAGAATGACTGGAAACGCCGGCGAGAACAAGCAGCTGACAGAGTTGTCCGGGAACGCCTGGGTAAAGACTACCGACATGGAGATATATGCGGACAAGATAACTCTTTCCGGCAACGATTATGAGAAGGTCGTGGCGGAGGGTAATGTCCGGGGAGAGGATACAAAATCGGGCTTCTCTTTTTCTTGCGGCAGACTTACCTTCAACCGTAATTCCGGAATAGCAAGGCTTCAGGATGACGTGGCCCTCGATGATAAGCCGAATGAAGTAAAAGCGACTGCTGGTATAATCGAGTATGACAGGACGACAGAGACGGCTGTCCTTCAGATAAACATAAAGCTTGAGCAAAAGAATTCCGTATGTACATCAGCACTGGCGGTGTACAGGAAGAATGAGCAGACTCTCGAGATGAACGGAAATCCGGTCGTAGTCCGCGGTAAAGATACCTTCCGTGCCCAGACAATATTCTTTGACCTTGAGACTCAGGAAATAGTGCTTGACGGGCGTGTGAGCGGAACTGTCACGGAAGGAGAGAACTGATGAGTACACTGGCTGTTTCATCCCTTATAAAGAATTTCGGCAAAAAGAAGGTCGTCCAGGGTGTAAGCTTCATGATGCACACCGGGGAGGTCGTAGGTCTTCTGGGACCCAATGGAGCCGGCAAGACTACGACTTTCTATATGATCGTAGGCTTCTATCGCCCGGAATCAGGTAATGTTTTCCTTGATGAGGCTGATATTACCAAGCTTCCCATGTATAAAAGAGCAAGATTGGGAATCTCTTACCTTCCTCAGGAGCCGTCTGTTTTCAAGAAGCTTTCCGTGGAGGAGAATATCTGGGCCATCCTCGAGACCCGCAGGGATATCTCGAAGATTGAGAAAAGAAAGAAGCTGGAAAGCCTTATAGAAGAGTTCTCCATAGGCAGAATCCGTAAGCAGCCCGCATACTCTCTTTCGGGAGGCGAGCGTCGTCGCACAGAGATAGCCCGTTCTCTGGCCATCGAGCCGAAATTCCTGCTTCTTGATGAGCCTTTTGCCGGTATTGACCCTATCGCAGTCTCTGATATAAAGGACATGGTAAGGCTTTTATCCCGCCGGGGAATAGGAGTTCTTATAACTGACCATAACGTGCGCGATACCCTTGAGATAACTGACCGTTCAATAATCATAAGTACAGGACAGATCGTCGCTCAGGGAGGGAAGGAAGACATACTGAAATCTGAGATTGCCCGGAAAATCTATTTGGGTGAGGAATTCCGCATGTAAAGGGTTCTGTGCTGCTGAAGGCTTTTTGTCTGTCCTTTCTTTTACGGGCCCTGGCAATATGGAAACTGCAAAAAAAATAACAAAGCTCTTTTTCTCATCGGTTTTTCTAAAAAAAACTACTCCAAAAACTCCAAAATTATGATAGCCTGTTTGACAAATTGTCTTTTTATGTGATACTCTGTATATGAACTATTCTAGTGTGGAGGAATTAAAAAAAATGAATCCATTGATGTGGTACATTTCCCTCCCTATTGCTGGACTTGTTCTTGGATGGACTATTCGCTGGCTGTATGCCAGATTTCAACTATCTGCATCGGAGCAAAGAGCAGAGCGTGTAAAACAGGATGCTATAAAAGAAGCAGAAGCACAGAAAAAAGAAATTTTATTAGAA
>JAILBN010000059.1 GCA_024680915.1 Treponemataceae bacterium
AAATGATATACTTTTATTGCATTTAAGCGAAAAAAAATAGAGGACACACAGCAATAAAACTGTGGATTTTCTTCAAAAGGAAGAAAAAATGATATATACAGATACTAGAGACAAAAAAGTCAAGGTAGATTTTAAAACTGCGGTTTTGAAAGGTATGAATCCAGAGACAGGCGGCCTTTATATTCCGACTTTTTTCCCTAAACTTGATAAATCCATTCTGAGCAAGACTTCAGCCCCATCCTTCAGGAATATAGCCTTCGAGATAGCTAAGCTTTACACGGATGGGGAAATACCAGAACCAGAGCTGAATATGATTATAGCAGACTGCTATCCTTTCAACGCCCAGGTCGTTCCTATAGATCCAGTCACATATATACTGGAGCTTTTTCACGGTCCCACATGCGCATTCAAAGATTTCGGGGCAAGGTTCATGGCACGGATGATGTCATATTTCAACCGAGACGAGAATGAGACACTTCATATACTTGTAGCTACATCCGGAGACACAGGAAGTGCAGTAGGAAGCGCTTTCCACAAGGTACCTGGACTGGATGTTACCATTCTCTACCCTGAAGGGAAAATAAGCCCCCTGCAGGAAAAACAGCTTTCCACATTCACTGATAATGTAAGAGCCCTCCGGGTAAACGGAACTTTTGATGACTGCCAGAAGCTGGTAAAGACCGCTTTCACAGATGCAGATCTACGGAAAAGACTCCGGCTCTCATCAGCAAATTCAATTAATATATCAAGACTCCTTCCCCAGAGTTTTTATTATATGTATGCATCTCTTGTAGTAGCAAGCAGAGCAGCTCATGACTCAAGGATAGAGCATCCATCCATAATAGTCTCTGTTCCCTCCGGTAATTTCGGAAACCTTACCTCTGGTCTTATCGCAAGAGAGATGGGAGCCCCCATCAAAGGCTTCATTGCCGCGACCAACTCAAACAAAACGATACCAGACTGGATAGCCACAGGCTCATACGAACCTCGGGCATCCGTAAAAACTCTCTCCAATGCCATGGATGTAGGAGCTCCCAGTAACTATGAACGCATTCAAGCTATGTACAGCTTTGAAGAAGTAAAAAAACTGTTTGCCAGCTATTGGCTTGATGACAAAGGCACTCAAGAAGCAATACATGAATGCAACCAAAAAACAGGATACGTCTTAGATCCTCATGGTGCAATCGGATGGAAGGCTTGGGATGACATACGTCGGAGTGCTATGCTCAACCTTGTATCAGGATTCCCCAACAGCTATGAGAACCCTGGTCTTACACCAAGTATCCCAGAATGGGCAAACGACATAATAGAGAAAAAATCTGTAGGAATAGTGCTTGAAACAGCACATCCCTCGAAATTCGGAGATATCGTGAAAAAATCCACAGGAAGAGACCCTGTCCTTCCAGACAGACTTGAAAAGGTTCTTTCGCTGCCAGACAGATCTGTTCCTATGGAAAATGATTACGATGCCTTCAAAGACTGGCTTATATCCAACCTATAAGCGGGTATATCATGACCAAGTTCCGTCAAGAAACAGGAAAAAAATAGCCTAAAGCTATTGACCAAAAAAAGCCTTTTTGCTATATTACCAATGTCCTTGAGATACAGGACCTTGGTAATAAATGCGGATGTCGTATAACGGCTTATTACCCCAGCCTTCCAAGCTGGAGACGAGGGTTCGACTCCCTTCATCCGCTCTTAATTATATAAGCTAAGTCCTTATAAAAGAAGACTTAGCTTTTTTTATTTTATCAGCGTGACAGTAAAATGATGGAAAAATATCGTCAGGTAAAAGACCAAGGTGTACTCTTTTAGAGATTGTTTTATTATTTTTGTTCCAGCATAATTTCTTCCACTAGATAAGCATCGCTCAAACAATGCAAATCACTGATCCCTTTACTCATAAGCATGTAAGTATTTGACTTGTAAAACAACTCCATTGCTTTTTCTTCATCTACATTTGCTTTTTTTGCAAGGAGAGAAATTATTCGTGCGTATTTCATCTGCAAAAGAGTTGCGTCTGCAGTCATGCTTCAGCTCCTTTTGCTTCATAGCTGGATTCAAATTTAAGGACACTGTCTAATACTTGTTGATTGATAAAACAAATCTGATTATTCGGTTTTTCAAATTTAAGACGTTGTAAGGCAGTAGTTTTGTCTATAAGACCCGAAAAATATAGTTCGATTGTATTGAATACTTTATCGTTTGCTATACCACCTTCGATGATGTCGTAATTCTGATATTCTTTTGAACTGCCTCGACAGGCAAGAACGAAATCTAGCCATTCTTCATTGTATTCAAGAAATTTCTTATAGCGGTATTTTGTCTGAATATCAGTATCATTAAAATTATAGATGTTGATGATTCCTTTTTTTTCAAGTGAAATAAAACGCTGTATCCATTTTTCTGCCTGGTTCAGCATATTTGTTGTGTAAAAGCCTTTTCCAAAATTAAGATTGTTTCGTCCGTAGGAAACAAGTGGTCTATCTACAATTACAGTTGAACCGTGGTAAAGCTTCATGCAACGAGCTTCCTTTCTTTTAGGACAGATATAATTTCATCAACGATATATTGCTTGCTCTGGGTGTGTAGTGCCTCATAAGAAGGTATGATATATGAATGGAGAAGGCCTGAGGAATTAAGAATCTGAAATATTTCTGAGCCAGTTTTACCGAGCTGCTTTGCAACATTTTCTATGCAGAAAACTGAATACTCTATCTCTTTGTCACTCATGATACACATCCTTAAAAAATTCTCTAAATAAAATATACCACTTTTTTTGATTATTCGCGAGTTGTTTTAGTAGAACGAATAGAAAGAATATAAGTAATGTAATTTCAACCTTGAAAGTAATTGTTGATGTAGCATTTACAGACGATGTACTTATCACTTCTCCACTTCGTGGAATAAAACCTTTGATGAAAAATGCTTCTGTAAGAAATGCTTTTACTTTAGAAGATGCAAGAAAAAGAGGCTTACCCAGTGTCTCTGAGGGGGGGATGCGCCTGTTCACGCACCTAAGAGTCTCAGCAGTGTATGGCAGCACTGTGTATACCCCGTCCCTCAGGAGAGTCATGCTGCAATCTTTTCCATGAATGTATCTCATGGCTCAAGTATGCTATGAAAAGAAAGGCTTGCGGTCTAAGACTTTTTCATGTTAGTTGTTACGATTAAGTAATCCGAGAAAAAGTTGTACTCTAAGTTGACGGACTTGGAGAGCCGGTGGAAGGCAGACCATCCCAGTGGGAGCAAAGAGCCCGGGCGTTAGTTTTTGTCAAAGCCGGCCATCGTATAACAAAGAGCGGCCCGGGGCAGGATCCCCGGTACCGCGAATAGGAGAACGGTGTACAACGCACTCGGATTGCTCTCCTGTCCTCATTTTATATCAAGGAGG
>JAILBN010000017.1 GCA_024680915.1 Treponemataceae bacterium
TATGAAACAACACATAGACTTAAACAATAAAACAATTTTGGTAACTGGTTCACCGGGGTTTATCGGGGCTAATCTTGTTCTGCGACTTTTGCGGGATTTGACAAGTGGAACTGTCATCAGCTTTGACAACATGAATGATTACTACGATGTCAGCCTAAAAGAATGGCGGTTAGAACAGTTAAATAAAGCAGCCGAAAAATCTTCTGTTCGTCATGTTTTTATCCGAGGCTCCATAGGTGACAAGGAGCTTGTGACCAAAATCTTCGCAGAGTACAAGCCGGATATTGTCGTCAATCTTGCAGCACAGGCGGGGGTTCGCTATAGCATAGACCACCCAGATGTTTATATCGAATCGAACATCATCGGGTTTTATAATATCTTGGAAGCATGTCGTCATAGCTATGATGATGGTGGCAAGGGCGTTGAGCATCTTGTTTATGCATCATCCAGCTCTGTTTACGGGGGTAATAAAAAAGTTCCATTCAGTACCGAGGATAAGGTCGATAATCCTGTATCTCTCTATGCAGCGACAAAAAAATCAAATGAGCTTCTGGCTCATTCCTATTCGAAGCTTTATAACATCCCTTCTACCGGCCTTCGTTTCTTTACGGTTTATGGACCGGCTGGTCGTCCGGATATGTTCTATTTCAGTGCTACAAAAAAGCTGGCTGCCGGAAAATCCATTCAAATCTTTAATTACGGTAACATGAAGCGTGATTTTACATATATAGATGATATTGTAGAGGGAATCATCCGTGTTATGGGCGGTGCGCCTGAGAAGCTGGCAGGCGATGACGGTCTTCCTATCCCTCCTTATGCTGTCTATAACATTGGTGGAGGTCAGCCGGAGAACCTGCTAGATTATATAAGCACTTTACAGGAAGAACTTGTAAGAGCGAAGGTTCTTCCGGAAGATTACGATTTTGAGGGGCATCGAGAGCTTGTCGGTATGCAGCCTGGCGATGTCCCTGTGACATATGCGGATTCCCAAGCTTTGGAGCGTGATTATGGCTTTACTCCAAGTATAGGGATAAAAGAAGGACTTCGTTCTTTTGCCGAATGGTATAAATCGTATTATTGCTGACAGCTACAGGTGAAAAAGGAATATAAAATGAACTGCATAGAGAAATTCGTAGAGATATATGGCAAAGATCCGGATGGCATTAGTTTTAGTCCTTATCGTATATGTCCAATAGGTGCGCATAGTGATCATAATCTTGGAAAGATTACGGGGCTTGCGATCGATAAAGGAATTCATATAGCCTATAGACCCAAGCAAAATGGTGTTATTGAGATGGCTTCGCTGCAATTTCCGAAAAGAGCGCAATGGCATATAAAGGAAATTGGAGAAAAAACTGGTGACTGGGCCGATTATCTTAGAGGAGCGACCTGGGCATTAAGTAAAAAGCATACGCTATCTGTCGGGCTTTGCGGAGTAATTGAAGGTTCCTTGCCCATCGGAGGCTTAAGCTCATCAGCAGCTGTTATTCTGGCTTTTTTGAATGCGCTTGTGAAGGTAAACCAAATCAAGCTGACGGCTCAGGAGCTTATCGATATTGCCTTTGATGCAGAAAAAAACTATGTGGGTGTGAATGTGGGGACCCTTGATCAAAGTTGTGAAGTTCTCTCTAAAGCAAAACATCTTTTGTATCTGGATTGTAAGGACAATAAATACGAGCTTATACCAGAGAATTCGGCAATGAAGCCCTATAAAATCGCTATCTTTTTTAGTGGTCTGGAGCATAGTTTGGCAGGCTCGAAGTATAATATGCGCGTGGATGAGCTTAGGGCAGGTGTTTATGCTCTTCAAGCTTTTGCTGGTTTGGATTATGGCAAGTTTTATCAAGCCAACGCAAGAGATGTAAATTTCGAAATTTATCAAACTTATAAGAATAAGCTGCCTGCACCATGGGCAAAAAGATGTGAGCACTGGTATACTGAGTTCCAGAGGGTGGAAGCAGGGGCAGAAGCTTGGAGAAAGGGTGATTTGGACACTTACGGACGGTTATCCTTCGAGTCTGGTTGGAGCAGCATCCATAATTGGGAATCTGGTGCGGCGGAGCAAATCAAGCTTTACGAAATAATGACGGAAACAGATGGAATTTATGGAGGACGTTTTTCCGGGGCTGGTTTCAAAGGTTGCTGCATGGCATTGATAAATCCTGATAAGGCAGATAATATAGCGGCTGAAGTAGAGGAAAGATATTTATCTGCTTATCCAGAGATGAAAGGAAAATATAGTTTTCATCTTTGTGAAAGCGCGGATGGTATAGGGGTGGATTTATGAAATGCTTGATATTAGCTGCAGGCTATGCGACAAGATTATATCCTCTTACTGAGAATTTTCCTAAGCCCTTACTGAAAGTGAAGGATAAAACAATTCTAGATTGGCTTTTGGAGGATATTGCCCGGAGCGGATGTGTGGACCGATATGTGGTTATAAGTAATCACAAATTTGCCGGGCATTTTGAGAAATGGGCTGCAGCTCATGTTCTGCCAATTACAGTTCTTGATGATGGTACAGAAAGCAATGAAACTCGGTTGGGTGCTGTAAAAGATATTCAATTTGCAATCGATAAATTATCTCTTGATGATGATTTACTTGTAATAGCTGGTGACAATCTTTTGAATTTTTCCCTTCAAGGTTTTATAGAATTCCAGAAGAAAAAAAATACTACTTGTGTAATGCGCTATTGGGAAGCAGACACAAATAAGCTTCATAAGACTGGTGTGGCTGAGGTTGATGAGAATGACAAAATAATAAGTATGGAAGAAAAACCAGCAGATCCCAAAAGCAATTGGTGCACACCACCTTTTTATATCTATAGGAAAGAAGACATCAGGCTTGTGAAAGAAGGTATTGAAGCTGGCTGTGGTGTTGATGCCCCTGGAAGTTTTATAGCTTGGCTGTCATCACGGACTAATGTTCATGCTTATGAAATGCCAGGAAACCGTTTTGATATCGGTAATTTAGCGAGCTATGAAGAAGTTCAGCGGATATATCAAGGCATAGAGAAGTAGCTTGTTTTCAAGGGTATGGAACAGCATAATCAAAAGTAAACGAAAAGGAAGGAAAAAATGAATATTGCAGTCGCAGGAACAGGTTACGTGGGATTATCATTGGCTGTCTTATTGTCTCAACATAATGATGTAACTGCTGTAGATATTATTCCAGAAAAAGTGGATATGATAAACAGCTGGAAAAGTCCTATACAAGATGAGTATATCGAGAAGTTTTTGGATGAGCACGAAGAAAGAGGCTTGAAACTCAGGGCTACAGTTGACGGAGCCCAAGCTTATTCCAATGCCGATTTCGTTATTATTGCAGCACCTACGAATTATGATCCTCAGAAGAATTTCTTTGATTGTTCTGCAGTCGAGAGTGTGATTGATTTGGTCTTAAAAAGCAGTGATAAAGCAATGATGGTCATAAAATCTACGATACCTGTCGGCTATACGAAAAAAGTAAGAGAAAAGTTCAAGACAGATAGAATACTTTTTTCTCCAGAATTTCTGCGGGAATCGAAGGCTTTATATGATAATCTTTATCCAAGCCGCATCATTGTTGGGTGTGATGATAAAAGCAGAGAAAAAGCCCAGGTTTTTGCCAAGATGCTTCAAGAAGGAGCAGAGAAGAAGGATATAGATACCTTGTTTATGGGACTTACAGAGGCAGAAGCTGTCAAGCTTTTCGCAAATACGTATTTGGCTCTCCGTGTCTCATATTTTAATGAGCTTGATACTTATGCTGAAATAAAGGGATTGAAAACTCAGGATATAATAAACGGAGTTTGTTTGGATCCACGAATCGGAACTCATTATAATAATCCTAGTTTTGGCTATGGCGGGTATTGTCTGCCTAAGGATACTAAGCAGCTTTTGGCAAATTATCAGGATGTCCCGGAAAATCTTATACAGGCAATCGTGGAGAGTAACAGAACACGAAAGGATTTTATAGCGGACCGGGTTCTGGACAGGGCTGGATACTATACAGCGAGCTCTATGTGGAATGCAGAGAAGGAAAGACCTTTGACTGTAGGTGTCTACCGTCTGACCATGAAGGCTAACAGTGATAATTTCCGGCAGAGCAGCATCCAAGGGATTATGAAACGTATAAAGGCAAAAGGTGCTACCGTTATAATTTATGAACCGACTTTGCAGGACGGAACAACTTTTTTTGGATCTCTTGTTGTAAACGATTTGGCAAGATTTAAATCTGGCTCAGATGCTATTATCGCTAACAGATTCAGTGAAGATTTAGCGGATGTGGAAGAAAAAGTCTATACGCGTGATTTGTTCAGAAGAGACTAGTTTCACATGTGACCAATTTAACCCTTGGCTGGTTTCTCATCCGGAGCTTTCCAGATAAGTTTCAGTCTTTTCCAAGAGCTAAACATCAAAACCGGGAGAATGATATGTCCTCATAATCCCGGTTTTTTATTTTCTTTCAGGAACATTATTTCCACTTCCCCCTAAAAATCCTACCTCCCTCCTCTTATTGACAATTTGGCAGAAAACCACAACAATAAATAAATTCAATAAAAGATTAACCAAAAAGGCAGAATGTTATGCAAGCGATAATTTTAGCGGCGGGAATGGGAAAACGCCTTAAGGAACTCACTCAGAACAATACGAAATGTATGGTCAAGGTGAATGGTGTAACTCTTATAGAACGTATGCTGCATCAAATTGAAAGGCAGAATGTATCTCGTATTGTCATTGTTGTGGGATATGAAGGTCAGAAGCTTATAGATTATATAGCGACTCTGGGGATAAAAACACCTATAGAATATATAAATAACCCCATCTATGATAAGACGAACAATATCTATTCTCTTGCATTGGCCAAGGAATGGCTCTGTAAAGAAGATACCCTTCTATTTGAATCGGATCTTATCTTTGCGGACAGTGTGCTTGATGCTCTGGTTTCTGACCCCAGGGATACTCTTGCCCTTGTCGACAAATACGAAAGCTGGATGGACGGGACCTGCGTGAAGTTATCCAAGGACGATGGTATTGAAGCCTTCGTTCCTGGCAAGCAGTTCAAGTTCAATGATGTGGACGAATACTACAAGACTGTGAATATCTATAAATTCAGCAGGCATTTCTCTGAGAGTCATTATGTGCCCTTCCTTATCGCATATCAGTCCGCTCTTGGGGAGAATGAGTATTACGAGCAGGTTCTTCGCGTCATTACAATGCTTGACGAACCGGTTATCAAAGCGAAGCGTTTGAATGGTCAGAAATGGTATGAGATCGATGACATTCAGGATCTTGATATTGCTGAATCGCTTTTCTCTCCGGATGACGATGAAAGGGTGAATCTGCTTCAGAACCGTTATGGCGGATATTGGCGTTATCCTAAGCTTCTTGATTTCTGTTATCTTGTGAATCCATATTTCCCTCCTGAAAAAATGAAGGATGAGCTTAGGGCGAGCTTTGATACTCTGCTCACAGAATATCCTTCTGGAATGCGGGTCAATTCCTTGCTCGCAGCCAAAATTTTCGGGCTCCATCAAGAGAATATCATAGTGGGCAATGGTGCGGCGGAACTTATAAAATCGCTTATGGGCTTCTTGAAAGGTAAGGTAGGGTTTATAAGGCCTACCTTTGAGGAATATCCCAATCGTTATGACAAGGACAACTCCATCAGTTTTATTCCTGATAATCGTGATTATTCCTATAGCGTGGCAGACTTAATGGCTTATTTTGGGGACAAAGATATTGAGAATTTGATTGTTGTCAATCCTGATAATCCCAGTGGAAATTATATTCCTAAGGCTGATCTGCTTAAGCTTATTGAATGGGCAGGAAAAAAGGCGATAAAACTGGTAATCGATGAATCTTTCGTTGATTTTGCCGATGAGCCGAATAATACTTTGCTTCTGCAGGAAATCATCTCGGCAAATCCTCATCTGTTCGTCATGAAATCAATCTCAAAATCCTATGGAGTTCCGGGGCTCAGGCTGGGGGTTTTAGCTTCCGGGAATTCAGAGATAATTTCTGCCATGAAAAAGGATGTGGCTATTTGGAATATCAATTCTTTCGGCGAATTCTACATGCAGATTGAAGAAAAGTATAAGAAGGATTATGAGGCTGCTTTAGTCAAGATCCGGGCTGAAAGAAACAGATTCGAGGGCTTCCTCGGTACAATCAAGGGCATGAGGGTGATCCATTCTCAGGCTAACTTTGTCATGATAGAGCTTGACGATAATATTTGTCCTAAACAGTTGTTGAAGACTCTTTTGATAAAGCATGAAATGCTGATAAAGGAGCTTACTGCGAAAACGGATGGCAGGCATTATCTGCGCATAGCCATACGGAATAGAGAGGATAATAACAGGCTTATAGAGGTATTAAAGGCTGAGCTTGGTACTAAATAACAGGTAGGAGTATGTCCAGTTTTTTTGCGGGCGGGCTGCTTATTCTGCTTTTGCAGCTGCCCATTGTTCTGAGACCGATTTTTCTTAAGAAACCACGTATTGACTCTATAGTAATGTTCCTTCCTTTTTCTGTCATTGTCATGGGGCTGTATTTGTTTGCTTTCGGTTTTCAGCTTTATTCCTTGGTCCTTCTGATACTGGTAGTCCTCATCTTTTTTACGAATTTCCGCGCCATGCTGCGTTTTAAGAACAGACTTCTAATTGACGGTTACAGTTTTCTTTTTTGTGCCTCATCTTTTATAGAATTCCTGCTGATTATCGGACTGGGGCTTGTTCTTGTGCTATATTGTCCTGTAGCTGATATGGGGCTTTCTCTCAATTTTGAAGCTAAACCTGAAGTGTCGGTCTCAAAATCCTTTTATACAGGGAGCGCATACAGGGGTATGCAGGAAAGAGAAGGCTTTTTTTCTCCTGTGGATGCTATATTGTGGACCTATTCCCCTTCAGGGGAGAATGAAAACACTGATGATGTGATTTTGTGTGTTGGCGGTTCTTGCGCCGATTTTTCCGATTATTCACCTCTTCTGAAAAAACTGAGTCATGAAGGCTATACTTCCCTGATTATGGAGACGAGTTCCAGTGATCTTATGTTCTCGCAGGAGTTCTGGAACAATTCTTTTTTAAGGTCTTTTACGATGCGCCTTTTTTCTAGGGAAGACAAAGTAAGGTTTCAGAAGCTTAATGAAGATTTTTACAGCAAAAAACTTATAGAAGCGCAAATACTTATAGATATAGCTGAGGATAAATATCCGGGAAGAAATATATTCCTTTTGACTGATGGTTTTCCTGCTGGTATGATAAAAAGTGCCTTCCCTATGTACAAGAATATTCCTCTTGAATTGAAGGGTTGCGGGCTCATTGCTTTGACCAAGCCTGTAGAGGCTGCATTCGTTGAGCCTGTACGATGGGGAAGAAAAAACAGGGCAGAAAGTTTCAAATTACCAGACAGACTTTCAGCTTATATAAAGAAAGAAATGGATAATGTGAAGTAATGGGTATGACATTAAATGAATTTGATGCTTGGGCAGATTCTTTTCTGCAAAGGAATAATTATTCGGCTGATATTTCCATGAATGGTATTCAGGTGCAGAATAGTGCTCCCGACAAGAAAGAGATAAAAAAAGCCGCCTTTGCGGTGGATGCGTGTATCGAGACGATAGAAAAGGCAGCCGAAGAAAAAGCGGATATTCTTTTTGTGCATCATGGTTTTTTCTGGGGTTCTCCTTTACCAGTATGCGGTATTCACTATAACAGGATAAAGGCTCTGATGGACGCTGACATGGCGCTTTATGCAAGCCATATACCCCTTGATGCCAACAAGGAGTATGGAAATAATTACGGGCTTGCCAGAATGCTGGGTTTAAGGAATATTGAGCCCTTCGGGGAATGGCGTGGTATGATGATAGGCCTTAAGGGCGATTTCGCAGAGTCTGTTTCCATGGAATATCTGGTAAGAAAGCTTGAGGAAAATGCCTCTGAATGCAATGTGGTTTTGCCTTTCGGCCCGAAGGAAGTGAGGTCTGCCGTAATTATTTCAGGCGATGGGGAAAGTGATGCTGAGGCTGCGGCAGCTTCTGGTGCTGATGTTTTTATTACAGGTGAGGTAGGGCATATCTGCTATCACTTGGCAAAAGAAAATAGTTTTAATATTATTGCAGCAGGTCACTATAATACGGAAACCATCGGGGTTTCATTGGTTATGGAGAAATTGGCTCGTGAGACAGGAATAGAGACTGTGTTTATTTCTGCTCCCACAGGTCTATAAATGAGGAAAAAATGTCTGAAGTGGTAAATGAGAATAAAAAAGTTGATATAGGATTGAAGAAGAAGCTGATACCTGTTTTTTTCGGTATAGGGACTTTTTTGATTGATCAGATTACTAAATGGCTGGTTGTTTCATATATTCCGGAATACACCGTGAAAATGCAGTTTTTCGGTGATTTCCTGAGGATTGTACATGTGCGCAATCTGGGAGCGGCATTTAGTGTAGGTGGGAATTTACCCCAGACACTCAGGTCTATCCTCCTTGCTGTCATCCCTGTGGTAATCCTGATTCTGGTGATGGTGGTTTATTTCCGCAACAACAGCTTCACCTGGTACCAGCGCTGGCTTATATGCGGTGTTGCTGGCGGAGGCTTCGGAAACCTTTTCGACAGGATTTTCCGTAAAGAGGGCGTGGTCGATTTTATAGACGTGAAGTTCTACGGATTATTCGGATTTGAGCGTTTTCCTACCTTCAATATGGCCGATTCCTTCATAATGGTATGCGGCATTCTGCTTATGATATCCTTTCTCGTTCAGATTCATAAGGAAAAAAAGGACAAGGAAGCAAAAAAAGAAAAAACACCTGAAGAAAAAAAGGAGGAAAGGAGTTTTTATGACGAATAAACAGAATACAATTGTATTTATTATTGTGGGAACGATCGTAAGCGTAATCCTGACTATCTTAATAGGAGGAGCTCTTGTACTTCTTTCTCTTTTGATATTCAAGAATAACCAGGAAGGTTTTATGATAGCCTTCGCCATATCCCTTATAGCTTCTATGTTCCTTTCTATGCTTGTCTACCAGAAGCTTGTGATTTGGGTAATAAATAAATTCAAGCTGGGAGACAAGCTGGATCCTCTTTTTGTACGCAAGCAGAAGAAAAAATAAAAAATGCCCGGAAAAAACCGGGCATCTTGATCTGTCACATACTTGCTTAGATGACAGCCTCTTCAGGAATCAATATCCGTCAGACATGGATCTGTTAAGGTCACGCTGGCAAAGCTCCTGATAAACAAGGCTTCGTGTCTTAAGCTTATCCTTCAGTTCCTGGGGGAAGGGCATATGCCGCCAGAAAATGCCTCTGACTTCCTTATCAAGGCGCTGGACACCCTCGCTCTCTTTAGTCATCCAAAGAACATAGTCATTTATAAAGAACTCTTTAAGATCGCCTTTAAGCTTTTGTGAGTCTATCCACTGATAATACTGTCCGGTAAGACCTTCTTCCATCCAGTAATATGAAGCTTTTTCCTTTGCGACCTGCCAGCGCAGATCCGCGACAGCGGTAAGGACGGCGATCTGAAGGTTTTTAGGGTACATGGGCACGACGATTCGACCGCGGCTGGTAACTCGGTTGTAGCGGTCGAAGGGTTCCCAGCAAAAGCCTGTGTCTCCGTATGTGGGAACAAGAACTACGTAAGGCACTATCCTGTTGAGCATGTTCTTGTGAATACGGCAGAAGGCACCCGGATCTATTGACTCAACCCATGCCAGCATATCGATTACGTTCTCGCGGAAACCTGTCTGGCGGGGTATACAATGGAAGAATTCCTTTGTGAAAATCGGGAAATGATTGCCTTGGCGGCCTACTGTCATTTTCGCCATCTGCCGGACAGTATCGACTTCTGTATTTATATCAGCGGAGTTAACGATGTCTGCGGCATCAGGATTCGTGGCGATTTTATGTTTGAGATTATCCCCTATCTCCTTCGCTTCTTTATAATCTGCGAGATTCGAGTGAAGGTCTCTGTCTACTTTAAGAAGCTGCCGGAGCTTCTCGTTTATATCTGTTATAATCTTTTTCTGTGATTCCGAATAAGGAGAAGTATGGGGCTCAAGACCCGGAATCGAAGGATGGTCAAAAAGGCTTTTCAGCTTCATTTTGATATCAGTCTCAATCATTGTCCTTTCTGACTCTTTTGCAGAAAGCAGATTCTCTGAAGTCTGAAGCTTACCCATGTTCTTGCTCTGCAGCTGCATTAAGCGTTTTGCTTCTTCTGAACCTGTGCCAGTTTTCTTTTGTGGGCGGGCTTCATCCGTGGCCGAGAGGGTCAGGCGGCCTGTGCCGAGCCATTCGAACCATTCGTCAAGGTAGAAGACAGGCTCTTCATAGGTGTTCTCAATGAATGCCGAAGAAAACATATCTTTTTGCTCAGGGGTGAAAAGGGTGGGCAATACCACAGCAAAACGCATGAGCATCCTTTTCGGAAGTGGTATGGTATAATCTGACATCTTGGGAGCAAGGGAACGTAGGAATTCCCAATATATGTTCACTATCTGCTGCCGGTAAACGGTTTTGTCTTTTGAATCCGTACAGGTAAGATATTTTGAGAGAATATTATGCAGCTTTTGAGAGGCTTCTTTTTCACCTGAAAGGGCACTTTTGTAGTATTGGGGATCTGAAAAAACAGAGTTCTTTTGGTCGGAGAAAAATTTCTCAATGGGTGTGAACTGTTTTCTGGTTAAATCTACTTTTAGTGTGTCCTTTTCCTCTGAATCATTGTCTTGAGCTGGTGTTTGTTCTGGCTGTTCTACAGGAACTTGTGGGTCAGCAGTAGGGAAAGAAATGTCTACATCTGGTGTGTTTTGAGTTGCGGCCGCATCAGCAAGGAGTTTTGCAATCGCCGGGTCTAATTCATTATCCATAGAAACAGTGTAGCATCACAACATTATATTTTCAAGCTTTTGAGGTGAAAGGACCCATGTATTCCGTTTTTACATTCGTGATGATATAATGTTTCCATTATGAATATTAATGTACTTGAAATGCCCTTGGATTTTGGTGCCAGCCGCCACGGTTCAGATATGGGACCTTCTGCAATCCGTCTTGCAGGGTTACGGGAGTCTTTGACAAAACTTGGTCATACAGCCACAAAATACTACTGTCCTATGGAGCTTCATCCACAGGAATTCGAAAATCAGGGGAACCCGAAGGCGAAATATCTGCCTCTTATAGTGAAGGCCTGCACCCAGCTTGCAGAGAAGGTGGAGCAAGCCGCGGAAGATGATGAGTTTCCCATCTGCCTGGGCGGAGATCATTCAATTGTATTAGGTTCATTGGCAGGTATGTCCGCCGCTTGCGCAAAAAAGGGGAAAAAGCTCGGGGTTCTTTATGTGGATGCCCATGGAGATTTCAATACCTGTGAGACGACTCTTACTGGAAATATACACGGAATGTGTCTTTCGGCCTCCTGCGGTTACGGAATTCCGGAGCTGACGGACTTGTATTACAAGGGAAGGAAGGTCGACGCGGAGAATGTCTGTTTCGTCGGACTCAGGGATATTGATGATGAGGAGAAAGTCCTGATGAAAAAAGCCGGAGTAAAGGCTTTTACCATGAGCGATATAGACAGACTAGGCTTTCATCATGTGCTGGAGCAGGTTAAGGATTTTTTCGCAGGCCGTGTCGATTATGTTCATTTGAGTTTTGATATGGACGTTATTGATCCTCAGTTTGCCCCTGGCGTTGGTATTCAGATTCCTGGCGGCCTTAATTACAGGGAAGCCCTTCTGCTTATGGAGGAGATGTGTGAGACAGGCTTGGTTCATTCCTGCGATATCGTAGAGGTGAATCCTGTCCTTGATGTGCGGAATCAGACTGCTCTTATGGCAGTGAAGCTTTTAGCCAGGCTTTTGGGCGAACGCTTGTATTGATTTTTGTCTTTTTCTATGCAAGCCTTGCTGAGCGCATTTTACGGCTGCAGCAGTTTAATTTATAGGTGACTAAAAAATGGATTTTTTGACATTCGATAACGTAAGTTTTACATATCCTTTACAGGGGGATGAAATCGAGACCGATGAGCAGGGCAAGCCCATTCTGCCTTCTCCTGTGTTCGATTATTTTTCAGCCTCACTGCCTGGTGGCTTCACAAGTCTTATAGGGCCGAACGCCAGTGGAAAATCCACATTTATGCTGCTTGCGGGCGGCCGTGTCAGGCCTCAGCAGGGCAAGGTGCTTCTTTTTGGGCAGGATATAGCTGCTGCTGACGAGGAAAGCCGGGGAAAGCTTGCTTCCTTTATATATCAGAACATGGAGTTTGAGCAGGATGATCCGGTGAAAAGCCTCTTGGAGCAGGTGCAGGCCGCCGGAAGCCTTGTGGGCGGCGGATCCGGGGCTGTATCGGGAGTCGCTGGGGGCGGGGCAGCTTGCAGCGACGGGGCTGCTGCAAGCCTGGCAGCTGGTGGTGCTGAGTCCGGGCTTACTGGAGAAGTCTCTGCTTCCAGGGCAGTCGTGCGGGGGCAGGCATTCTTTGACGAGGTGGTATCCGTTTTTGAGCTTGAGCCGGTTCTGGACAGAAAACTGAGCGGTATCTCAAAGGGCGAGATGCAGCGGGTCCTGATGGCCTTTGCCCTTCTTTACGGTTCAAAATCAATTTTCATGGATGAGCCTATGTTCGCCATGGAAGACAGGCAGAAGCACAAGGTAATGGAATTCCTTCGTGAATATTCTTCAAAGAATGGGATTCCTATTTATATAGCTATGCATGAGCTGGAGCTGTCCCGAAAATATGCGGAGAACGTGCTCTTGTTCTATCCCAACAGGGATATGGATTTTGGCAGCCCGGAGGAGGTGCTGACAAAAGAGGCTTTGGAAAAAGCTTATGGAGTGCCTGCTGCCTTGTTGCGGGAGACCGAGGCTCTGAATAGAAAGTCCTTGAATGAGGCTGTGGCGGCTGCTAAGGCAGCGGACGAGGCTGCATCTGCTGTTATAGCGGAGAATAAGGCTCAGTCTGAAAAATAAAGCTTCAGGCAGCTTGCCTGTTATGGCGAAGGTAATTATAAGGAAGATAGTTGTGCTGAGTCTGTTTTGAGGGCAGATGAGGTCAATAGGGCTTGGATTGATGCCTTAAAGGGGGAAAAATGATTCATCAGGTTATAAATTTGCCGGTACAATACCGGGAAAAGGGTTTGAACAATAATTTATATCAGCCTACGCTCACAACCTACATTATGCAGAATTGCTCGGAGTACTCTGATAAAAGGAAACGTCCTTTGGTCATTGTATGTCCGGGCGGAGCTTATTTTTTCAAGTCTGAGCGGGAGGCAGAGCCTATTGCCCTGAAGCTGAACAGTCTTGGTTTTCAGGCTGTGGTCCTTCGCTATTCCACAGCTCCTATGGATTATCCCACAAGCTTTCTTGATACTTGTGAGGCAGTTAAATATGTACGTGATCATGTCAAGGATTGGGCGGTGGACCCTGAGAAAATAATACTGGCGGGCTTTTCTGCCGGCGGGCATCTTGCTGCCCATTACGGTGTCTACTGGAACTCCGGTCTTGCCCAGAAATATCTGGATTATAAGCCGGAGGAGCTTAAAATAAACGGTCTTCTGCTTTGTTATCCTGTCATAACTTCTGGTGAAAAGGCCCACAAATATTCTTTTGAGATGCTGACCAACAAGGATGACAGTCTTTTGGACGAGGTTTCCCTTGAAAAACACGTCAACGGCGATGTACCGCCTGTCTTCATGTGGCATACTTACGAGGATGAATCCGTTCCTGTGGAGAACTCCCTTTTATTCGCGGCGGCTCTCAAGGAAAAAAATATTCCCCTTGAGCTTCATATTTTTGCCCACGGCGACCACGGTTTAAGCCTTGCCACAGAAGAGACTTCTCGGGATGACGGCAGTATGGTTCAGGATGCGTGCGCTGTCTGGCCGGAGCTGTTCGCCAAGTGGCTGAAAGCTCTGGCATAGGCTTGCGGGTGCATTTACTTGTGTCAGTCTAAGCAGGCAGCATGACCGCAGTCAAAGCGGTATGCGAGCCAAGAATACGCCGCTCCGGCTAAGCGTCTTTTAATTCCGGGGCCAGCTCTCCATCTTTTTCCACGGTATAACTTGTTCCGTCCTGGTAGTTGATGACTATGGTAGGATTCCTCACGACACCGTCCAAGTGGATGAAGGTGTTCCCATCCCCGTCATAGTTCTGGCCTATGGCAAAATGGCAGGTTCTGAAGGCTTTTTCATCCTCCAGCATGTTGCCTGTAATTTTCGCCTCTGGGTTCAGTCCTATCCCAAGCTCACCGATACCCCTGGAATTACGCTCATATCGGGCGGCCTTTTCCTTTGAGAAAATACCGTCCTGGGCCATTTTGCGGGCTTTTTCTTCGGAACCCCTGATTGACTCAAGGAGCCGGTCTGCCTCGCTGCCTTTAGGAGCCGGGTTGGATATCTTGTTATAGACATCAGTTACGAAGCCGTCTTTTACGTCGCAGATAATGGGGTTTTCTATGGCAAGGTCTCCGCCGGTGATGGTCATGGAGCCGTCAAAAACTATGCGGCCCTTGGATTTTCCCACCAGAGGACTTATAAAAACTTCTCCTGCGGGGATATTGCCTCCGCTTCCTTTTACAGAGAAGCAGCCGTCATCGCTGAAGGGCTTTCTTCCCTCCACAGGAATAAGAATGTCTGTGCCAGCTGGGGCAGTTACCCTTACAGAGACTGCCTTCTCGAACTTTCCACAAAGTATTCCGCACCTTTTTTGCAGAAGCTTATAATCGATATTGGCTGTGCGGACGAACATATCTGTGGTGATTCCAGGAGTCCAGAAGCCCCGGCTGCACTTTTTGCCGTCAAAGGCAAGGTCAAAAATGCTGGTGTATTCCTTCCCTTCATAAATATAGGGAGAGGACATGGCTTTCTCATCCTTGCCCAGCTTATTCTCTGAAATAGATAAAATCACGTCAGGTTCAGCTGCCATTGAGCCGATGACGGATTCCTCCGCATAGTCCAGAAGTGTTTTTACAGGCTGCACCTCAAGGACAGGCTTTGCACCCAAGCTTTCCGCCGCGTTATAGAGGGCCATGCTTATCGTAAGTACATTTTCCTCTGGATTTGTGATTATAAGGATTTTCTCTTCTTTTTTTACAGAGATCACATCCCTCATAACGACTAATGCCGTGGATTCAATCTTTTCCGCAGAGACCGGCTCTGAACCGGCTTTTGTATATGTTTTTATATTGAAGTTACTCATAGATAACAAAATACAATAGAGGTAGATTTACTGCAAGCCGTAATTCTGATATTTATTTTCTCTTCCAACTGGATAGGATGATGACGCCATCGCTAAGAATATCTGGTGCGTATTCATAAAAAGCGTCTTCCCTGGATATAATGCGCCCGCGGACTTGAATGACGAAGCCCTGCATTTCCCGTATGGCTTTTTCTTCTTCCCAGGAACAAACGATACGGTAGTATTTGGCCCCTTGATTCTCACCTTCTGGCAAGGTTTTTATCCCGATAAATGTATGTGGTTCATTTCCGTATACTTCCGGATACCCTTCCACTTCTGCCGGAGGAGGAGAAAAGGAGGACAATAAAGCCGCGGCCAATACGAACATGCATAGGTAGAAGAAAGAAAGAGATATTTTTTTCAGGAAGGCTTTATTATTCTTGTTCCTAATCGTAGATTTCCTCAAAATTCTTTCCTTGTCAGTCTGATATCACTATATAGTTTTCTTCACCGCTGTGCTTGCTGATACGAAGTGTCACTTGTGTATAGGTTTCAGAATGCCAGCCGGTTATCCAAAAGCCGTAGCCTTGCATAGTTTCATTATAGTCCTCTGATACATATTTAGGACCTGTGTATTGCAGCCATGATCGTTGATTTTCTGAATCTATCTCGTATCCTTTGTAATTAGTATCCCATGGATTTATAGCGAGAAGAGGGAAGCTATAAGAAGAGAAAGAGGATGAGGAGGTCTTGTTCAGGGTGTAGGATTCTGCGTCAGGCTGGGCAAAGGAAAGGGCGTATTTTGTGAAAGCCTGGTTTAAGGTATCACTGTAGCCTAAAGTTGAGAAAGCGGCCTGTATGGATTCCACAGCAGTATAGTCATTCTGGATAAGTTGACGCAAAAGTTTTACTCCTCCGTAATTTCGTAAGAGCCAGCAGCCGAATATACCTGCCCTGGCGTAGGTATTGAAACTTTTTTGATCCGTTTCGGTATTCCAGTTTGTTATACCGCCATCATAATAGTAGGAATTCATTTCTCTCATGCGGCCCATAGTTGAATCCTTGGCTGGATTAAAACTGCTGTACTCTCCTTGTATGTAGGTAGCGAGCAGGTCTTCCGTCATCATGGCTCCCAGTTCATGAAACCAAGTGAGAGGGTTGGTGGATTTTATCATGGTTTTATTGACGTAATAAAGCATGTGCTCGAACTCATGGGCAATAGTAGAAATAATTATCTGTGGATATTTGTCCGTAAAATGGGCATCGACGTAAATAAGTTCCATTTCGTTTGAGAGTGAAATAGTCCCGCTTCCAACATTGGTTTTGTAAAAATCATTGGGCCAGAACTTACCGAAGGTTCCTCCTGTCGCATTCTGATCATAATCGTTATTTATGTCGTAGAAAAGAATTGATATTTTCCTTTGTGGATTTATATAGGTGTTTGAATTTGGGTTTGTTTTATAGGAATCACCCAGAACAGCAGTCTCGATCTGATATAGGGAATCAAAGTTCGCGGCGAGGGTTTGAATCTGTGTCATATTTAATTTATTGTCGTTATTGACGCTGCTTGAATTAGAATAGTTTGTGTCTGCAATCCATATATAGCAATAGTCTCCTACTGCCCGGAGGGTTGCTGATATCGATGACCATGAGCCACTGTCCCCTTTTCTTACGTTGAATAGTTTTGTTGCGCCCAGAGTATAGTTTGCCTCTGAGCTTTCTGCCACCATTCGGTTGGACATTCCATCCCTGTAATTGTCGTCTTCAAGGTCGAAGAGCAGGCTGGCATAGTCTGTGTCATCTATGAAGGGAATAGGATGAGGCTGATCCTCATCATATGGGGAAGATGAAGGGGAATCTATTGTGGATGGAAGAATGTTCTCTATTTTTTCTGAATCAGAAGCTGCCGCACTTTTTGAATTTACTGATGATTCGAAGCGGGAGTAGAGACTGACGGTACCTAAGTTCTCCAAAGCTCTTTCGCTTGGGTTTATCCTTACAAGCCTTACGATTTTGTTGAGAGGAAGATTCTTGATGGTAACTTCCAAGGTGCCGGAAGGTATTTTGTAGTACTTTCCACCGTTATTAGGTGTTGTCGTGAATTCAGAAAAAGAGAGGGTTCGGCTTACTTGTATTGGCTCGGGGTCGTTGTCTGGGTTTTCGTTACCGCTGCCAGTACCTGAACCGGATCCGTTGCCGCTTTCCGTGCCGGAGCCTGTACCCGTACCGCCGCCATTACCGGTAGCAGTACCGCTTCCCGAACCACTGCCTGCTCCAGTTTCGGTCCCTGTCCCGCTTCCTGTGGGAGTGTTTGTACCTGTGGTTTGGGTCGTAGACGTATTTTTTTTCTGAGTCTTCAGAACAATATCAAAACTGCAGGATGCGAAAAGAAATATACTGATTATAAGACAAATAAAAAGTTTGACGGATAATTTCATGATAAACCTCCTTGAAGATGGACGATGATAAAATATAAAGAGTTTCGTCGGGGGCGTTACTGGTTATTTTCCCACACAGAAGCGAGAGAAGATATCTCCCAGTATATCATCAGGACTGGTTTCTCCTGTTATATACGCGAGGGATGCCAAAGCATCCTCAATATCCTGAACGACAGCATCCAAGCCGAGCTGATTTTCCGTGGCAAGAAGGGCATGAGATACAGAATCCAGGGCATCGTCCACAGCTTTTTTCTGTCGCTCAGAGCCTAAGCCTGCCTGCTGACGATCTGTTTCCTTTTGTCCTATGAGGGCTGAATGTACTGTGGTCACCAGTTCTGAGATACCAAGACCGGTCCGCGCACTGATTCTTACCTGTGGACAGGCTTGAAGCCATTTATCATCGTTATTAAATGTAGCACATAGGTCGCATTTATTCAAAACGAGTATTATTTTTTCCGGTGTTTTTTTACTGAGTTCTTCCAGGTTGGTATAATCATCGGGAGTGAGCCCCTGGGATGCGTCCATAAGATAGAGTACGAGGTCTGCGTCCTCAGCCAGTTCGTGGGAACGTTCCACCCCGGACTGTTCTACCAGATCCGAAGACTGTCGTAAGCCTGCTGTATCGAAAAGGCGGGCAGGAATACCGCCGAAGGAAACCCAGCTTTCTATCCAGTCCCGGGTAGTTCCTTCTATATCGGAGACAATGGCCCGCTCTTCTTTTAAAAGCGTGTTGAACAGACTGGATTTTCCTGCGTTCGTGCGGCCGCACAGGACAACTCTGGCTCCGTCCTGGTATAGCTTCTCACCGGCCCATGTGTCTGAAAGGCATTTCAAAAGCTTTCTGGCTTCTTCCAGTTCTGAGCTGTCGTAGGCATCGGCGATGGTCTCTTCATCCTCTGGATATTCAATCTCAGCTTCTATTGAAGCGGCGGTCCGGATAAGAAGTTGTTTTATCTTGTCCAGCTCCTGGGCAAGGTTGCCTGCAAGTCTGCCTGCCGCCCGGCTCCGGCTTTCATCGGTGCGGGACTCGATTATCTCTTTTATGGCTTCTGCCCGGGTTAAATCTGTTTTTCCGTTTATGAAGGCCCGGAAAGAGAATTCTCCCCTTTCTGCGCTCCTGAAGCCGATTTTCAGGAGCAGCTTTTGGATGGCGAGGACTGGAGCTGTTCCTCCGTGGCAGAAAATTTCCACCATGTCCTCACCGGTGAAGCTTTTTGGGGCTTTATAAAGCGCCAGCATCACCTCGTCTATGCGTTTCTTTTCCTCCGGCTCGATAATCCATCCGTGAACCATTGTATAGCCCTGCGCTTTCAAAAGAGCCTTTGGGCGGGAGAAGATTTCAGAGACAAGCTCAATGCAGTTTTTACCCGATGTACGGATTACTGCCAGGGCGGATGGGGCTAAGGCTGTCGCTATTGCGGCTATAGGTTCTTCCGGTGTATAGGTGTTTCTCATATCGATTTTATCGGCTAAAGATTGTCTGTTGCCTCTCCCAGCTTGAGTTTGATAAAGATAAGGGGACAGAGGAAGGTGCCGACAAAACCGCACAGCCCATACCGTATGAATCTTATAATGTGATAATAGGCGGACTCTTCTCCTGGAGAGAGCAATTTACCACCCAGATATATAGTTCCCATGATCAGCAGACCTAAAAGGTAACGGAGTATTTTCTGCTTTTTTGTGCCTGCCGAGGGGTTGAAGCCTCCGTTTTTGTTCATAAGAACCTCTCCTGCGCAGATTCCCATAAAAAGACCGGACATGAGTACGTTCTGCTTGGTTATGGCATTAAAGGCAAAGGAGATCAATGCGGCTATAAGCAAAGCTAAAGAAGGGCGCAGTTTAGATATGAGGTCGTATATTCTGTTGCCGAACATAAGAAAGCCGGCAGAAACAATGTAGCCCAGAATAAGACCGGCCAGAACATCTGTGGGATAGTGGACACCCAGATAGAGTCTTGAAGCGGCGACAATCAAGGGGAGAAGAACCGAGAGGAGGATGCGCCAGATACGTTTCCATTCGGAGTGAGCGGCTGCTGTGACCGGGAAAAATGAGGCTGCCGATGCGGAATGACCGGAGGGGGTGGAATAGCTGCTTTCTGTTGCGCCTCTGCCCACGGAGGGGTCACGTATATATGGGCGGGGAACCTTAAGGATATTCTTTATGGAGTCATTTATAAAACTGCATAAGATGAGGGAGAAGCTGGCGAAAAATCCGGATTTTTTATCACGGCACCAAAAGAGGTAGGTCATGATAAGCATGTAGACCGGCGCATTAAAACCATAATGGATGATAAATGCAAGGAGAGTCAGAGGTTTACATTCAATGGTTTGTATCGCACGAATTATATCAAGACCTAAATCCCATACCGAATCCATTTATATATCCTCCTCTTTCGTTGCGGCGAAATAAATGCCAGGGATAGAAAATCTACCAAGGATATTTTGTGTCTTCAGGGTCCGGTGAAATATAGTCGTATTTGCCGGAGTTGTTCCAGTACATATATCCTCTGTTTACAGAATCACGAACACCGAAAATCTCACGTTTTATATAGTCGGTTCCATAGTAAGTCTTGTCGTAGGATACAGCAAGATAGAAGGCTTGTACCCAGGGCCGTACTATAACCTGATTTCTGGCAATAACAGTGTTTCTATAGCAGCCATAATAATATATACGGTAAGGTCTTTCAACTGCCGGACTTTGGGCCAGGAAGTACTGTTCGAAGTGGCTTGGGTAGAACATGGGGCATATGACATCAACATAGGGAGAAAGAAGCTCCACATCCTGTCCTGTTCTTGTTCCGCTTCTGTACCAACCGTTCTGCCCGTAAATATCTATTCCTATAGGTGCGTCAAGGTTCTCCCTGGCATAAGAAAGGAAGGATATAAGGGCGCTTTCCTTATCCATACCTTCGTCGCGCCAGCGGTATTTTACGTTGGAAAGATTCAGACCATCCGTGGGAAAACGGATGTAATCGAATTGAATTTCATCGAAGCCTTTGGAAACAAGATCCTTGGCAATCTCAATATTGTATTCCCAGACTTCTTCACTATATGGATCAACCCAGTATTCGTCATAATAGTTTGTCGTTCTGGATATCTCCTCTCCGTTCTCGTCCTTCTCTACATCATAGCCCCTTATTCCACGCCAGGGTTCTCCTGTTTTGTAATCCACGACGGCGTATTTGTTATCTCCATAACGCCAGAGGTTTCTGTCTTTGAATACGACGATACGGGCGACTAGATAGATATTATTCTCCTTGCACTGCTTTACGAATTTCTCGATATCGATGGCATAGGAGCTGATCGTGGCTTTCTTTTTTATTTCAGCGTTGTCCGTTTTGTAGCGCAGAAGTCCGTAATCATCCTTCATGTCCACGACTACTGTATTGAGCTTGTTCTCCTTTGCGATATCGATAAAACCTTGCAGCTGGGCTCCAGGGTTGTTCTGTCCTGCAGGAATATAGAGTCCCTTTTTGTCCATTGCGACATCTGCATACTTGGTTTGTGGGTTTGCCATATCGAAAAGCCACATTTCATTGAGTACTACAGGCTTACTGAAGCTTGTGACATTCTCAGGTATATAAAGGCATAAGGCCCTTCGGCCTGAAAGCCTTGAGAGTGTCTCCCAAAGCTGGGCTTCTTCTGGTTCTCCGCAGAAGGTATTCGTGGCAAGGTCAAAGGAATTGAATCCGTTCCTGCAGACAAAGTAAAGCTTGTTTTTTTCCACGAAAAGACTGTCGAAGGTGTCCAGCTGGTTTGTTTTGTCCTGACCGAGCTTTATGGCTTTTTTCCCGGCCCAGTCGAGCTTGTATAGGCAGGGAAGATATGACTGGGAAAAATAGACGTCGGTGGTCACGTTTCCTGCATCGTCTTTATTGCATACAGTTATTATGTCTGCAACTTCATCCGGGTCAGACATGGTGGGAAGCTTGTCATAGCCGGTGTTTATATCCGTCCATTTTGCGTTTTTACGGTCCGGCTGGATGTATGCAAGTCCGTAGAGAGGGTGAGAGATGAATACCGTAAGTCTTTGGGCCCCGTCTGTATCTTGCATTGTTGCGACCGCAATTGATTTCGCACCGTTAGTCTTTGCACAGAATCCCAGTGACCACCATTTTTTTCCACCGTCCCGTGTAATGAAAACTTCATCCCGGGTCATGGTAACCAGGACATCCGGGTTCTGAGGATGCATTTTAAGGTCTTTTAGGGCTGCTGTCTGCTTTTCGAAATATTTTACACCGTTTTCGTAGCGTTTTATGGTCAGAATGGGTAAGCCTTCGCTTATATTTGTGAATTCAACTAAATCATCAGATTTTAAAATACCGTTTGAAGTAAGGAAAAACCAGGATTTCCCTTTTACTATCCTGCTTACGGACCCTTCCGTCCAAAGAGGCCACAATATACCGTCTTTCACCCGGTAGAGACCTGTCTCTGATGCAAGCAGTGTTCCCTCATACTCGCTTTTTATTTGTGGAAGGTCTTCAACCTGAACGGACTCATTACGAACAGTCTCTTCTTCTACAGAATTTCCTTTTTGAGCGTTAGAAAAAAAAATGGGAAGTGCAATTGTAAGCACCAAGATAGCACTTATTTTATGTATACGGTATTTCATAAATTCCTTATCGGCATATTTAGAAAGCTTTATAAGATGTAGTTCCATTTTTTGTCGACATCTAATAAAATACAAAAATGAACTACAGAACCAAACTTCTGCTTGTGCTGCTTTTTTTTCTGCTTGCGGCTGTTCATTCAGGTGAGACAAAAAAATTAGATAATCAAGTTGGTTTAGATGAACCTATAGAATTGGATATTTTCAGGAAAGCCTTTCCAGATATTTCTTTTACAGCTTCTTACGACAAGGACCTTAACGATTGGCAGATAAAGGTTACTTTCCTATTAAATAGTAAGAAATCTGGCATTTTTTATTGGTGTGATGGCCGTCTTTTACCCAAAGAGCAGCTTAGTAATAAGAGCAAGTATCTTCCTTTACTGGAAGATTATGCTTTTGGTGGGGAGCTTCAGTCTCCTTCAACATATACCCAGGCGCAGATTGAGGAATATCGTCTTGCAGGCTTGACCTCAACCCGTACTACAACCCCTTTCCCTGCGGTTTTTATTCTGGATTTCATTTATTCCAGTTCAAGTAGAAAGAGTATTGAGCAGAATCTTACTAAAACTAAGTTCCTGGGTTTTTCTGTTACGGTGAACGACCGTCTTATAAAAGCTCTTTCGGTGGTGGAGAAAAGAATTTCAGAATTATCTAAAACAAACAAGGATGTAGCGAATTTTCTGAAAGAGAAGGTCGATCATCTTGAAGGTTACAATTGGCGTGATATCCGTGATGCAGATAGAAAATCCATGCATAGTATGGGAATAGCCATAGATTTCCTCCCCCCGAAGCTGAACAGGCATATATACTGGAGATGGACGAAAGACCAGAAGGGCGAAAAATGGATGCTTACTCCATTATCAAGCCGCTGGATGCCGCCTTATGAGGTAATAAATATTTTTGAGGAAGAAGGCTTTGTCTGGGGTGGGAAATGGCTTATCTGGGATAACATGCATTTTGAATACAGACCAGAAATTATTGAATATTACAAGACCAGGAATTAATATTTTGCAATTTGGCGTAAACTAGGCTATAGTCTGAAAATATAGTATCTAGTGAGCTTTATTAGTGGAGTTAATCATCTGCCACAAGGAGACAGACTTTTATGATGGAAAGAGAAGTTGATTCTGAAATCAGAATAACGCCCAAGATGTTTATCATCTATCTGTGTATCTTTTACGTACCTTTTTTTATCAGCTGGATTACATTGGTCAATTTACAGATTTTTGATGAAAAAGAAACCCTGGTAGGCTTTACATCCCCTGTCGCTATTATTGGAGTTTTAGGCGTTCTTGCTTTTGTCCTGACTTGGTGGTCTACGCAGACAAAAAAAATAAAAGAATTTGATCCTGAAGATCCAGATTCTGTAATAAAAACCAATAAAGTGGCAAAACGTTTTCAGACCGTAACCCTGGGAACAGCTGTCCTGAATGCTTTTCTTTCCGCGGCGATAGTTCAAGGGGCTTTCGCTGATAAAAAAGTATTTGTGGATGTCGCTCCCCTTTATACCATTTGTTGCGGGGATGTTTTTTTGATTGCCCAGGTCTTCTATAGTATCCTGGTGCAGTATATCGAAGATACCTTACGTATTGTTCCTTTCCGTAAAGAATTCAACTCCATGTCCCTTATTTTCCGTTCTGTATTGATAAGTACATTTGGTGCACTTGGCTTCCTTCTCCTGACAATATCGCCTGTTCTCTCAACCGCTCTTCAGGATGTCTCAACAACAGAGCTTGTCTGGCGGTACATATTCCCTGAAGGTGTCTTGGGAGCAGTTTTTATCGTTGTTGCAAGTCTTCTCCAGATGAGGGCCATAAGCGGCAGGGTCAAGCTGATTCAAGATTTTACCCAGCAGGTAGCGGGGAAAGATTATACGGGGAAGGCCTTGCCTGTTGTTACCCGTAATGAATTCGGCCTTTTGATAAACGATTTGAACACTTTTAAGAATGAAACCCACGGTCTGCTGGCAGATATTGATAAATCGGTCGCTATTTCATTGCGTACGGCTGATGATGTAAGTTCGAGTATGATGGAAACTGCTTCTGCCATAGAGGAAATCACATCCACCATTAATAACGTGAAGGAAAGGGTGGGGTATCAGTCTGAGAGTGTTGCAAAAAGTGATTCTACAATTCAGAATATGATTTCAAAAATCAATGAGCTGAATGAAAATGTCAATATCCAAGTGGACGGAGTCTCAAACTCTTCCAGCGCTGTTGAAGAGATGGTCGCGAATATCCGTTCGGTAACACAAATCCTTGAAGGAAACTCGTTGACTGTAAAGGAACTTGGAACAGAGTCTGAGAACGGACGTAAGCGGATAAACGAGTCCGCGGAGCTTGCTACGATCGTTCTTGGAAAATCGGCAGGACTTATGGAAGCTTCTTCCGTCGTCCAGAATATAGCCAGCCAGACAAACTTGCTTGCTATGAACGCTGCGATAGAGGCGGCCCATGCAGGGGAAGCAGGAAAGGGCTTCGCCGTTGTGGCTGATGAGATCCGGAAGCTTGCGGAGCAGTCTAATATACAGGGAAAGAATATAGGCAGTCAGCTCAGTGAGCTGCAGGGAATAATTGAAGGTGTTTCTGAAAACACAAAAGCCGTACAGAAGCAGTTTGAGGTTATTTTCAACTTGACGAACAAGGTTCAGGAACAAGAAGCCGTCATTAAAAACGCAATGGACGAACAGAATGCAGGTAGCGTCCAGGTTCTTCAATCTATAAGTGAGATAAAATCATCGGCTGAGATTGTAAAGGGAAATACAGGTGTCCTGCTGGATGGTGGAAAACAGATCGGGGATGAGATGAGGGTTCTTGCGAATGTAACTCATGAGATAACGGATTCAATGAACAAGATGGCAGCGGGTTCCGGTAAGATTACGAAAACAGTTGAGCAATGCCATAACCTCAGTAATGAGAACCAAAGCAATCTTGATTCGCTGAAAAATAATGTGGGTATGTTCAAGATTTAATAAAGAGCATAGTCAATACAGCGGTGGGCTCTCTTTATGTCTTATGTGGAATACACCTTTCTTCCTCTACTGTACAAAAACAAATGTTCTGATATAATTCCTTCATGCGAGATTCAGCTGTGAAAACCTTGGGAATATTAACTTCGGGAGGAGATGCTCCCGGCCTTAATGCTGCTTTACGTGGAGTAGCACGTACTGCTATCAATGAGTATGGAATGAAGGTTATTGGCATAGAAAAAGGCTACCGCGGGCTTATAGAAGGAAAGGCAAAGGTTCTTACAGGTGAGGATTTTTCTGGCATTTTGACCCGGGGAGGAACCATTCTCGGCACATCAAGAGAAAAACCTTTTAAATCTACAGGAAGAAATCCTGAAACGGGAAGGACTCCCGTTGAATCAATAATACACAATTATAATGAGCTGGGGCTTGATGCACTCGTCGTGCTCGGCGGGAACGGTACTATAACAACTGCTTCCCTCCTTGCAAAAGAGGGGCTTAATGTGATAGGGCTGCCAAAGACCATAGACAATGATCTTGTTGAGACGGATATTACCTTTGGTTTTCATACAGCAGTTTCAGTAGCGACAGAAGCAATAGACAGGCTTCACACAACCGCCCACAGTCATAATAGGATAATGATAATAGAGGTGATGGGGCATAAGGCCGGCTGGCTTGGTCTTTATGCGGGAATTGCGGGAGGAGGAGATGTTATCCTTATCCCTGAGATTCCATACAAGATAGAACCCATAGCTGCTCATATAAAAAAACGTCGGGAAGAAGGGCATCCCTTTTCAATTGTGGTTGTAGCCGAAGGGGCTCTTTCTGAGGACGAATCTTTTATGGAAAAGAAGGAGTTCAAGCGGCGCCGGGCTGAGATGCCTTATTCAATAGCCTATAGGGTCGCGAAAGAGCTTGAGGCGGCTACAGATATTGAGTCAAGAGTGACTGTTCTGGGGTATTTGCAGAGGGGAGGAACTCCTGTTCCTTATGACAGGGTTCTTGCTACCCAATTTGGAACGACAGCCGCACATATGCTGGCTGCCGGTGATTTTGGAAAGATGGTCGCACTTAGGAATGGGCTGCCGACAGCTGTTCCTCTCGATAAAGTCGCAGGGAAAATCAAAAAGGTCCCTTATAATCATCCGCTGCTTATTTCTGGCAGAGAAGTAGGAACGTGTTTCGGTGAGTAGCATGATTTTAGACGCTCCCTTGCAGTCGATATGCAAATGTCATTTTTGTACGGAGTGTGACGGCACTGGATGTATAAGCGAAATGCCTGGTATGGGCGGCTTCTCTGAAAATGTGAATTTTATACGTAACTGTGCTGATTGGTCGGTTCTTGAAGAGAATATAAAAAAACTTGGAAACAAGGAATATAGCAAATTGCTTTCGGCTCCTCTTCCGGTAGTGCGGCTGGCTCCGATAACAGGCGGTATAGAGAATATAGGTTACAGTACAGAAAAAGGGTTTTACAGAGATATTGTGGCGGCTGTGTGGGAAGCCGGATGCAAGCTTTCTATAGGGGACGGCTGCCCTGATATAAAGCTTCTTTCGGGTATAGAGGCTGTGAAGAGCTTAGGGAGTTCTGCTGTATCTTCATTTTCTGGAGTCTCCAATGAGTCGGCACAAGCTTCTGGCGATGCTGCAGCGGTTGGTGCGAGTTCCGCCGGTTCCGAAGTGACTGGTACAGTTTTTGCAAATTCTGGCGCAGGCGCGGTTCCGAAAGCGGCTCCTTCAGTCGCCTCTGCGGGCGTTTCTGCGGGTTTCCCTGCCGGTGGCGGGCTTCCGACTGATGCCGGAAATCAGTGTCCGGAGCAAAATCCCCGGGCGGCTGTCTTCATAAAGCCTTATCCCCAAGACCGTATTATTGAGCGAATGGAGTGGAGTGCGCCGGTGGCAGAGTATCTTGGCATCGATATAGATTCCTATAGTATTGTGACTATGCGTAATCTTGTGAAGCTGGAGCGGAAAAGCATAGCTCAGCTTATAGAACTGAAAAAAGAAGCGGCAAAAAAAGGGATACCTTTTGCTGTGAAGGGTATTTTTACTGACTCTGATATAGATTTGATGAAAGAAGTAAGGCCAGATGTAATTGTAATTTCAAACCACGGCGGTCGGGTTGAGAATAGAATTGGAAGTACGGCCCTATTTATGGCAGAAAATGCCGCGCTTTTGAGTGGCTACTGTGGAGAACTGTGGGTTGATGGCGGTATAAGGCGGCATAGAGACCTTCTTACTGCGGCCTATTACGGTGTTTCTCAGGTTATGGTAGGTCGACCCTTCATATCTGCTTTGTGCAGGGGCGGTAAAGCTGCAGTCCGGTCTGTGTACGAGGGACTTGTAAAATAGAGAGGATAGCCCCTCCTCATTTCTCTTTCGCTACAATAATATACATGTTAAAATGCCTCTATGATACAGTCAAAAATATTTTCATGTACTGAAATCTTTTTTTTAATCTCTAGTTTTATCTTTTGTGCGGCTTGCTCTTCACAAAAGCCAGCCCCGATATCCGGTGACAGCGTGCTGAATGAAAATCCGCATACTGGCTTCTACGTCGATGGTAATACCCTGCGCACTGCGGACGGGGAAGCTTTTGTAATGCGGGGTGTAAACCATGGTTATAACTGGTTTTTGGATCAGACTGACACCGCTTTTGATGCAATTGCCGCTACTGGTTCAAACTGCGTCCGTATTGTGCTTTCTTCAGGGCTGCAATGGCATAAGGATGATGCACACTCCCTTGAGAAAGCGATTAATGCTGCCGTATCCCGGGGTATGGTTGCGGTTGTGGAAGTTCATGATGGCACAGGCTCGGACGATATTTCTGTTTTGGAAGGTATTGCGGAGTATTGGTGCGAAATGGCATCTGTTCTTGCAGGCACTGAAAATTACTGCATTCTAAATATCGCAAATGAATGGTGTGGTGGCTGGAAATCCGGAAGGTGGGGTGATGGCTATACAAAGGTTATCCCGATGATACGTAAAGCCGGCATAAAAAATACGATTATGGTGGATGCGGCCGGCTGGGGGCAGTTCGGGCATTCAATCAGGAAATACGGTGCTGAGGTTTTTAACTCAGATCCTCTTAGAAACACGATGTTCTCCGTTCACATGTATGGTATGTCCGGTCGCTGGGAATGGCTGATCCGATACAATCTTGAAGGAGTGACAAAGCAAAAGCTTTGTGTATGTGTGGGAGAGTTCGGCTGGACTCATTCCGATGGAGATGTTAAAGAAGATTACCTGATGGGGTATTGCCAGGAAAAAGGCATCGGCTATATAGCATGGAGCTGGAAGGGTAACTCCGGAGGAGTTGAATATCTCGATCTAGCGGAGGAATGGGATGGTAGCAAGCTTTCGGAGTGGGGCGAAAAAGTTGTGAATGGTGAGAATGGGATCCGTGAGACTTCTGCCAGAGTTTTGGAGTAGGCAGGCAAGGGATGTGATCTTGACCAATCAGCATTGGAACTTGCGTGCAAAAAATACCACTGGGGCTTTCGTGATGCGGGCTGGAGTCTGCAAGAAATCTTTTGTGTGAATGGCAAATACTACATCTGTTTGCTTTATGTAGCAAGTGTGCCGTATTCGCATTTTTTTCATAATAAGCTTTTTCTGGCTACAGAGTGTTTCCTCCCTCTGAAGCTGGGTGCGATGATTCACTGAATTCGGGGGCGAAACTCCTTATTTTTACAAATAGTGCCTGATGATTCTTTCCACTTGCTTGGTGTTTATGGGTAGCTCCGAAGTTTCCACAGTAATTATAAGATTTTTGCCTGGAAAAATGTTGTTTTGTTCAAAAAGCCGGAGCTTGCGGGCGGCGGAGGCTGCGTATTCCCCATCATCCATCTTACCGAAATGTTCCCAAATGAACTCCTGTCGTGTTTTTAGGTTCAAGCAAAGAAAATCGGGATAAAAGGTTCGTACATCTCCATTATCGTTTACCATTTCTATGGGATATTCGTATCTGTATGGGATTTTAAGACGACTCAATGTATCTGCTATTATTACCTCAGACTTGGAGCGAACCCGTTCTCCTTGTGTAGTAAAATGTTCCGCTTGGTCTGACGTAAAAGCTCTGCCTTTATATGGGATAGAAGACCAGATTGCGGCAAATTCTTCATCAGAAAAAGAAATTGGTTTTACAAGCTTTCTCTTGTTTTTTGTGATTTTGTCAAAAAGATTTTCCACAGTTCCGTGTTTCTGAAGAAAATTGCTGTATTCATTAAAAGCCCGCTGTAAAACCTGAGCTTCACGGCTTAGTGTTGTTACAAGCTTACGGTCATAGTCTGCTTGTGCTAGTTGTTGGGCAAGCTTTGCGTTTTTCGAAGAGATGTAACTTCCGTGCTTACTGGAAGGGGCTGTCTTATGATAATACTGGACAACCCCGTTGCTCTCTGAGGTGTGTAAGGTGCCTTCAGGGGCTTTTTTAAGTGCTTTCAGTTTAAGCTCCAGAAGAGTATTTATTTCTGTGAGGCGAGTTCGAAGGACTTGGTCAATGGAAAGGTGAGAAAGAATTTCTTTCCCGATACTTTTTGTAAATTGCATATCAAGAACATAATAATTGGAATAGGAAACGGCAATAAAAAAATGATTTTAGTTTTAAGGATTTGTGTGGGGAATACGGTTTGGGAGGGTGCTGACAGCGGTGGCGGGTGCTGGAGATGTCAGAGGAGGAATGTGGAGGGCTTTGTGCAAGCATGGGAGGCTGTTTTCCGCCTGGACTACGGGTCATTTGCGGCAGGGTGAGGGATAGACCCGTAGTCGTGAGAGGTCGGGGGCGATTATGAGTGGGGAATTGAGTGTTGGAGCCGGCAGACTACGGGTCATTTGGGGCTTGGTGTGGGATTGACCCGTAGTCGTGAGGGGTCTGGGGGTGATTATAAGTGGAGAATTGAGTGTTGGAGCCGGCAGACTACGGGTCATTTGCAGCTGGATGTGGGATTGACCCGTAGTCGTGAGAAGTCTGGGGGCGATTATGAGTGGGGAATTGAGTGTTGGAGCCGGCAGACTACGGGTCGATTGCGGTTGGGTGAGGGATCGACCCGTAGTCAGTGGTGGAATGAGGCTGCTGCCCGCGGTGTGAGAGGGTGTTGGAGCTAGCAGACTACGGGTCATTTACGGCAAGGTGAGGGATTGACCCGTAGTCAGTGGTGGAATGAGGCTGCTGCCCGCGGTTTGGGAAAGTGTTGGAGCCGGCAGACTACGGGTTATTTGCGGCTGGATGTGGGATTGACCCGTAGTCGTGAGGGGTCTGGGGGCGATTTGAGTGGAGAATTGAGTGTTGGAGCCGGCAGACTACGGGTCGATTGTGGTTGGATGTGGGATTGACCCGTAGTCGTGAGAGGTCGGGGATTTTTAAGGGGGCAGCGGATGCCACGAGCAGGGAGAGTGTGGCAGTCCTTGTATGCGTGACGTTCACTCTATACCAAGTGTGAGATTTCATGCTGGAGAGGTGAGCCTTGCATGAGCGGTTTATGTTGCGGTCCACAGGAGTGGTGTAGCCTGCGTGAGTGTGGCGGTTCTTCGCATCGGGGAGATGCCTTTGAGAAGCCTGTCTGTGCCAGAGTATGGTGGTGTAGCCTGCAGGACTGGAGTGGTTCATGTAGCGGTGGTGCAAGAGCTGTTGGCATTGCGATGCGCAAAAGCGGTCCTCTTGTTCTGGTGGCAGGTGCAGTGCTCGTGGCAGGAGCGAGGGGGATTCGCAACGAGTGCGGAGCACGAAGTTTCTAGCGGACTTCCCCCTTAATGCTAGAGGAAGCTATTGATAATGATTAGGAAAGCGTCAGTTTTCGAGTGGTTTGGAGTTTCCCCTCCTGATTTCTTTCTTTGAAAATCCGGGAAATGGTGTTATGCTATTAAAAAGCACGCTTTGCGGGCGAAGCTTCCAAAAGAGAGGACTCAATGAATAAAAAATACATAATCGCACTGGATCAGGGTACAACCTCGTCAAGGGCCATTGTTTACGACAAGAATGCCAATCCTATCGGCTCCAAAGCAAAGGAATTCACTCAGTATTATCCTGAGCCGGGCTGGGTTGAGCATGACGCGGAGGAGCTTTTCAAATGTCAGCTTGGTGTCATGCAGGCTTTGATCGTTGATAATGAGATAAAAATGGATGAGATTGCCGCAATCGGTATAACAAATCAGCGGGAGACTGTGGTTCTTTGGGACAAAAATACAGGGAAGCCAGTCTATCATGCTATCGTGTGGCAGTGCCGTCGTACCGCCTCTTTGTGCGAGCAGCTTACTGAGCAGGGATATACTGATGTGATCCGGGAAAAAACAGGGCTTTTGATAGATGCCTATTTTTCAGGCACAAAAATAAAATGGATTCTGGATAATGTTCCGGGGCTTCGTGAGAGGGCAGAGAAGGGCGAGATTCTTGCCGGAACCATAGATACCTGGCTTATCTGGAAGCTTTCGGGTGGTCAGTGTCATGTGACTGATGTGACCAACGCAAGCCGAACCATGCTTTACAATATTTATGAGCTGGACTGGGACCGGGATCTGCTTAAATTACTGGACATTCCCCGCTGTATTCTGCCGGAGGTTCATGATTCCAGCGAGATATACTGCAACACTGACCCTGATGTATGCGGCTTCTCTGTGCCTATAGCATCGGCGATAGGTGACCAGCAATCAGCACTTTTCGGGCAGGGGTGTTTTAATAAGGGCGATGCGAAAAACACCTACGGTACGGGCTGTTTCATGCTGATGAACACTGGAGATAAGCCGGTCGTATCAAAGCAGCTGCTCACTACGATTGCTCTTGGTATGGGCGGTGAGATTCAGTATGCCCTGGAAGGAAGTGTCTTCATAGGTGGTGCTGTGATCAAGTGGCTCAGGGATGAGCTGGAGCTTATTTCCTCTGCTCCGGAGATTGACCGGCTAGCGGAGAGTGTACCTGACTCTAACGGGGCTTATCTTGTGCCTGCTTTCGTAGGCCTTGGTACTCCCTACTGGGATATGTATGCCCGTGGAACTATAGTGGGGCTTACCCGGGGTGTGAAAAAGGCTCATCTTTGCAGGGCGGCACTGGAAGGTATCGCTTACGAGGTGCGGGATGTACTGGATACGATGGTGAAGGATTCAGGCACTGAGATAAACACGCTCAATGTTGACGGCGGGGCTTGTGTAAGCAACATAATGATGCAGTTCCAGGCTGATCTGCTGAATACGCAGGTTTGCCGCCCCAAGAATGTGGAGACTACGGCTCTTGGAGCGGCTTATCTGGCGGGACTTGCTTCCGGCTTTTGGAAAAGCAAGGAGGAGATTCTGGAACGCAGGGAAACTGACAGGGTTTTCTCTCCCCAGATGAGTGCCGAGATGCGCGACAAGTTATATGCAGGCTGGCAAAAGGCTGTTGCCCGCTCCTGGGATTGGGCTGAAGAAAAGTGATGGATAGAGAAAAGTGATTCCACAAAATTCGAAAGATGGAGAGACCTGGCAGGAGCCTGAGGAATCGGGAGGGGCGGGAGACTGCCACAGCTCTGGGCTGTCCGGTGCCCCTCACAGTTCGGGAGACTCCCTCAGCTTTGGTGGCGGTTCGGCTGTGCATGGAAATTCTGGCAGCTCCAAGGCTTTTGAGATCGATTTCAGTTCGGGCAACCACGGGCGGTCTGTTGGTCCGGGAGCTTGCCACGGCTCCAGGCGATCCGGCCTTCGCGACGGGTTGGACGGCCGCCCCGGCAATTTGGATGACGGAGCTAGTCAGAATGAGGTGGTCCGCCGGAATAGGCAGGGCAGGACACCCATTGATTTAGAAGCGGAAGAAAATAAAAAGATCCGGGCTTTACTGGTGGGTAAAACCGGGAAAGAAGAAAAAGTGACGCAAGCTGGTAGGGCTGGGGCGTTGGCACTTTCCAAGGATTTTGCTCCGGCTTTTTTTGCGCCTGTAGCTGGGCTTTCGGAGTTGAAAGGCCTGGTGGACACACTGGGAATGGAAATTGCCGGGTCGGTGCTTTTGAAGAATCCTAAACCCCAGCCCCGCTACGGAATTGGTTCGGGGGCGGCTGAGTCTATTGCTGAGCAAGCCGCGGAGCTTGAGGCTGACTGTATTATCTTTGATTTTGAGATATCCCCATCCCACCAGCGTAACTGGGAAAAGCTGGCTTCTGTTCCTGTCTTCGACAGGCATGAGGTCATCCTGCGTATATTCGCACAGAGGGCAAGGACAAAAGAAGCAGTCCTTCAGGTGGAGCTGGCCAAGCTGGCTTATTCCCTGCCCAGGCTTGCTCACACTTACGGGGATATGGCCCGTCAGCGGGGTGGCAGCTACGGAGCCAAGGGTGCGGGAGAGACTAAGCTGGAGCTCGACAGACGTGGGGTTCAGGAAAAAATGTACCGCATAAAAGACGAGCTGGAAAAGGTAAAGAAAGATAGGGAGACTAACCGTAAAAGGCGGGGAAAAATCCCTCTTCCATCTTGTGCAATAGTGGGCTATACGAATGCGGGGAAATCCAGCCTCTTGAACGCCCTCACCGGTGCCGATGTCCTTGTGGAGAACAAGCTTTTCGCCACCCTGGATCCTACCACACGCAGGCTTCCCCTTGGTAATGGTTCTGCCGTTCTTCTGACTGATACTGTTGGCTTCATAGACGGACTGCCTCATAATCTTGTGGATGCCTTCAAATCCACCTTGGAGGAAGCTGCCCTTGCCGACCTTCTTTTGATAGTGCTGGATTCTTCAGATCCTGCAGTGGAGGAGCAGTATCAGACAGTTATGAAAGTCCTTTCTGAAATAAAGGCGGATAAAGTGCCTGCCATCACTTTGCTGAATAAGACCGACTTGCTCATGGATTCCAGCCTTGGCTCGGAAGAAAGTCCGCTTTCTCAGGATGTAGGGGAGCCAGGACTGGTGACAGTGCGGTCTTTGTCCCGGCTTAAGCAGATATTCCCAGACTCGCTTTCCATAAGCGTAAAGAAAAAAATCGGCTTCATGGAGTTGAAGGAGCTTATATCAGAAAAGCTTCTGGGAAGAGAAGAAAGCTATGTAATTCCACTGGAAAAGTCCCATATCGTGGAGGAGGTTCGTAAAAACGGACATCTGATAAGTGAAAGCTGGGAAAGTGATTTCGTAAGGATAAGGACAAGGGCCAATGAAAGGGAGAGAAATATCCTTTCCCAGTATCTTGTGGAATAGTTTTTGATTGCCGTTGACAGACTTCTTTTTTTACTGTTTACTAATAATGTAATGAATTTAGTATTATTTCACGCACATCATCATTATTCTCATGGAAAATCCGCTTGAGGGATGTGTGTTGATTATATTCGCCAGCGTTGTCTGGTGGGAGAAAGGTCGCATCCCTTGTGGAAAGCGACCTTTTTTTATAAGTAACTGCCGATAATTTTAATGATAGTGTAAAAGAATTACACTTTTCTGGCAGTTTTGTTTTACAGGTTTGAGTCGCAAGCTTGTTATTGAGGAGACATAATTATGGAAAAATTGAAGATTCTTCTTGCAAAAGGAAGAATTTATGAGTCGGTTTATGAGCTTTTGAACGATGTGGGTATATCTATATATCTGCCGGACAGGACATATTTTCCGACGACGAATCAGGACGATTTGGCTTTTCAGGTAGTAAAGCCGCAGATTACAAGTATTCTTCTTGCACAGAACAAGGCTGACGTAGGTTTCAGTGGGAAAGACTGGGTTTATGAGAACGGTGTGCAGGATTCCGTGGAAGAAATAATGGATTTAGGCTTTGACAAGGTCCGCATTGTTGCCGCGATTCCTGAATCCAAGGATTTTGAGACTTTGTTGAAGGAGCCTGTGACGATTGCGACGGAATATCAGGCGCTGAGCAAAAAGTGGCTTGATGAGCAAAAAGTGGATGGAAGAATTTTCCGCACATGGGGAACGAGCGAGGGCTTTGTTCAGGACAACGAGGATGCGCTTGCGCAGATTTTGATAGATAACACTTCAACAGGTTCTTCTTTGAAGGCTAACAGGCTTAAGATAGTGGCAACCTTGATGGAATCAAGCACAAGGATGTATGCCTCAAAGGAGGCCCTGAAGGATCCTGAGAAGAAGCAGAAGATAATGGAGCTTAAAATGCTCTTTGAGGCTGTTCTTGCTGCCCGTAACCGTGTAATGCTTGAGATGAACGTTACCCGCGCCCGTTTCGAGGGGCTGGTCAAAGGCCTGCCTTCCATGAAAAGCCCCACAATCTCTCCTCTGTACGGAGATGACGGTTATGCGATAAAGATTGCAGTCTCAAAGGGAGAGGTTCCTACGCTTTTGCCCCGTCTTAAGGAGCTTGGCGCAACGGATATCCTTGAATACGATTTACGTAAGGTTTTACCGTAAGGTTTTGCCCTAAGGAGATTTTTATGCGTACTGCAACAGTAGAAAGAAATACGAAAGAAACACAGATAAAATTAACGCTTAATCTCGACGGAACAGGTCTTTGTTCCGTCGAGAATCCCATCGGGTTCTTCGATCACATGCTTAATTCCTTCTGCAAGCACGGGCTGTTTGACTTGTCCGGTACTTTGAAAGGTGATCTTGAAGTGGATCAGCATCACCTTATTGAGGATACCGGCATTGTTTTGGGAATGTGCTTTGCTAAAGCCTTGGGGGATTGTGCCGGGATTTTCCGTTCTGCATCCTGCCTCTATCCTATGGACGAGGCTCTTTGCCGTGCTGCGGTAGATTTTGGAGGAAGATCCTTCTTGGTATGCAATGCTGAGCTTTCTGGTATTCCTTTAGTATCTATAGGACAGAATGGAAAGGAAGCGTCTTTCCAGACAGATTGTTTCGAAGATTTTTGGCAGGGCTTTGTCAGCACGGCCCGCTGCAATCTGCATCTGGACACTTTGCGGGGCAGAAGTGACCACCACAAGATGGAAGGACTTTTCAAGGCGGCGGCGCGGGCAATACGCGAGGCTGTGGAAATAGATGCCCGCCGTAAAGGAGCGATTCCCTCCACGAAAGGTGTCATCTGCTAAGTGCGCCGGGTGGGGCGCACACGACTAGCAAATTGCGCGCATTTGGCATATCTCTCGCACATGGTGAGCGTCTGGCGCACGTTTCGCTAAAGCGAAAAATCACAAAAAAATCCTCATTTTTAGTTTCTCTTAAGAGTAACGTACTATCCTATTAGTTAGACAGCCGTTTATGCGTAGTTGCGATATGTGTCTCGTGTTTTTGCAACTGTGGTGGCACTGCGTATTTTCACACGGCATGACAGGCATGCAATCAGTCCTGCTTGGCTGCTGTTTGCACAGAAATCTTTAACAATGCCGAGCTATAAAAGGAGTTTGTTTATGAAGAAAACATGGAAAGTAATGGCTATTGCTATAATGCTGGTTTTCAGCATTGTATCTGTATTCGCAGCAGGTCGCACAGAAAATGCTACAAAA
>JAILBN010000092.1 GCA_024680915.1 Treponemataceae bacterium
AGAAGATAGTCAGCAAATAAAGCTTCATCACGAAACGAATCATCATCTTCATCAATTTGGACACGACCATCCGTAATTTTATACTCATAACGCATATTAAACCCATGCTTCCATCCTTTAGCCTTGAGTGCGTCAGTTATAAATTCTCTTTTTGCAGTTTCATTAAAATCGTAAGCTAATGAGTCCATAAATGCTCTTTCCTACTTTTATACGATAATTAATTATAGCACGAAATTTATAAATTTTCATATAAATTTAGACATGTTAAACAAATATATGGATTTCATTAGTAATTATATAAGATACCCTGTCTCAAATTATGATACAGGGTGAAAAATATTTTCTTTTCAGCAACTCTTCTTACAAATTATCTATTTGTATGTTATTATGACATGAAAACCTTAAATCTTATAAAGACATGCTTTTCAGAGGAAGCTTAAAATGATTGCAATAACTCATCATGAATCTAATTCCGCAATGCGTTTTGGCGAAGAAATGCCAGATTCAAGACTCACTGAGCCTTCTGATGGAAAAATCTATCGCCTGCGAGAAGCAATACTTTTATCAAAACGTCTCGGTCGTCCATTAACAGAAGATGAAATGAGCCAGTTTGTAATTAAATAACTTTAGCATCTAAATAGTTATTTAATCATATTCATTACTTACCCTTACATACAGCATATTGTCTTTTGCCTTTGTAAGTTCAAAAAAGTAATCTGTTTCTTCATCGCAAAACATAAGGGCAACGGCTTCTGCATATCTCCAGAATAATATTTGTGGTTCATGTCCTGTTGGTAATATATTTATTTCAAAAGTAAAATAAAAGTTAGAAACATCAATCAGTCTGTCTTTTGTAGTTGATTCAGCCATTTCCAGCTTACATTTAAAAGAAGGTTGGTTTAAGATCTTATCAAAAAGCTTCGGGTTTTCAAAAGGCCTTATGATAATTCCATCATTGTGACTTTTGTTTATCTTATCGATGTACTTTGGAAGCTTATTTATAAAGTAGTCTTCTACTTCCTTATATACTGGTTTAAATAAAATCATTAGTAGTTCTTCCTCCTGTAATGTTCTATTATCTTTTGAACGTCCATTGGAATTTCAAAACTGCAGTCATCTTCATGGTTCATCTGCTTAATAAACTCTTTCTTTTTAAGCAGAAATATTTTGATGATTGCTTCCTTCAAATCTTCCGGGAATGTTTCTGGCAAGAATCCTGCATTGTAGTTCAAGAACAAAACATGACCTTCAAGCTTTGTGTCTAATAAAAAGATAGTCCTGCCATCAATCACACAATTCGGCACACGTAGCTTTGTGTTCATATCAATGATGTTCACCATTTCTGTTATGTTGTCTTGATTTATATACACCTTGCAGTCTCTCACCGTCTGCAGTTCATTGTAATTCCTGTCTTCCAGTGGATAGTCCAGCTCTTTTTCTATGTATGAAATTGTAGACTTAAACAAAAGCTCGTCTGTAACAAGTTCTGTATCGTTTAATTCAACTATTTTCTGGAGTTCTTCAAATGGGAATGGATTCATAAATCTCTCGCAATATGGAAAAGCGAGTCTCACGAAAGTATAACCTCCGTTCAGTGAAAAGCAAGGCCAAGCCGCTACGCGGTGCTTCGCAGCCTTGCTTTTCACTTCACTTCGGTTTTTAGTTTTTTCGCCCCCGCTTTCCAAAGGCCAATATTTATATTGGCTTTTGTATTAAGCAGTCTTTGTTTTCAAAAGGACCATATTCTTTTTCGGGCGGGTAACCAGGAAGCCGTCGCGCTTGCGGAAGCGCATAAAGAGCTCGCCGTATTCGAGGCTTTCGGTAGTCTCGTCAAAGCGTTTAATTTCGATTCCCTTGCGGTTACCATGAATGATTCTCTTTGGATTCATGAAGATAGCAAATGGTGTATTTGCTTCGATGTCGGCAAACTGTGGAAGAAGGCGGCTTTCGATTACGTCGTAACCATCCAGGCGGCCTGGCATTCCTTCCCATGGCTTACGCCAGATTGGGTTTCCGTTATCGTCACGGATGTTTGTAATGTGGTTGAGAACTGTTTCGTTCATAAACCATTTACAATACTTTCTTTCTTCCGGTTCAACCTTGAGCTCTGCGGCTCTAAAGTCGAGGTATGAAAGGTCATTGATTGAGGCACTTGATGTTGCGTGTGTTTCTACGTGAGAAGTGTTCATTGCACCTGTGAATGGGTCATCATCTGCGATGAGACACTGACGGTCAAACTCCTGTCCGTATGCTTCTGTAAAGTCTTCCAGGAACATGCGGCCGAGGTCCACAAAGACATCTTCCCCGAACTCATCGAAGAATGGAACATAGCCTGCAAGTGTATAAGCTTTAAGCTCTGTACGTGTAGGCATGTTAGACTTTGTAGCATCGATTTTCTGACCGTAAGATGTCAGCCACTTCAATTCAATTCCTCCACGGTCTCTTTCAGGAATGAAGATGGATGGTCCACTCATTGGTCTGTGAGTTACCAGGTTCATCATCATTGACTGCTTTGCAGCTTCCTGCATGATGGTCTCTTCGTAAATTGGGTTAATCAGATACTGGTCATTGTTTGCAAGGTTTCCAATTGGATCTCCAAGCACGGCTTTAGATGGCACAAAACCTTTACCGGTTTCCCAGGTAAAGTCTTTCGGATTGTTCCACTTCTCTGCCCTGATGTTCGGACAGAACTTGAGTTCGCCAAGTGTCTGTTCATCCTTGTTCCAGGCAGCGCACAAAGCTTTACCAAGATTGTAGCAGACGTCTCTGTAAGTCATCGGTTTCATTTCTGAATCAGATTTTTTAAGAAGGTTACGAAGCTCTTTTACGGATTCTCTGATTCCTTCAATCTCTGTTGTGGATGCAGACTGCTGACTGTCTGCCATTTTCAAAATGCCGTCAATGAGCTCTTCTGTCTCATTAAAGTATTTTGAAATCTGTTCCGGACTTGCAGCTTCTGTTGGAACCAGACTTTTCATATTGCTAAGTTTCTGCTGCAAACCTATAATTACTTCATTCATCAATTAGCCCCCTTAAGCTTTTTGGTGATTATTGAGGAATGGTAGTTGCCGCTACCATTCCTCTCTTTTTGCACTACTAAGCTCGTGCCAAGCCTTGCGTCAATTTTTCAAAAAATGAAGGGTTATCCTCCTGAATAACTCTTTCAATTTTTAATCCTTTCATCGGCTGTACATTCGCAAACGGATTTACAGAAAGCAGGAGCTTTTAGAATTCTCTATCTGCTGTGTTCCTGCAAACCCCTTTGCGAATGTACAGCCGATGAAAGGATTAAAAATTGAAAGAGTTATTCAAAATGATAACCCGTCATTTTTTGAAAAATTGACGGAAGGCGTGGCGCGAGCTTATGAGTGCAAAAAGAGAGGAATGGTAGCGGCAACTACCATTCCTCAATATCACCAAAAAGCTTAAGGGGGCTAATTGATGAATGAAGTAATTATAGGATTGCAGCAAAAACTTCGCAATATGAAAAGCCTGGTTCCAACAGAAGCTGCAACACCAGAACAGATTTCAAAATACTTTAATGAGACAGAAGAGCTCATTGACGGAATTTTGAAAATGGCAGACAGTCAGCAGTCTGCATCTACAACAGAGATTGAAGGAATCAGAGAATCAGTAAAGGAGCTTCGTAACCTTCTGAAAAAATCTGATTCAGAAATGAAGCCTCTGACTTACAGAGACGTCTGCTATAATCTTGGTAAAGCTTTGTGTGCTGCCTGGAACAAG